>JBFKAF010000094.1:0-8929 GCA_041621735.1 Pseudomonas sp. | reverse complement strand
TAGGGCTTCTCCGGGATGACGTGTCTGCTTTCGAGGCTTTGTGGCCGCCGAGGTTCAGGCTAACCGAATATTCTCCTGCCGGGGGCCCCGCGCAAAGAATCGGCATGATTTAACTGGCCGTTGAACAACCATGCATGGCGCGCGGGCATGCGCCATTGCGCGCACGCACAGCCCGCGCCACGCACCAGCCCCATCGGCCGACGGCGTTGTGCCAACGACGGCGGAGTCGTTATTCAGGCCCACTCCGAGCAAGCACTGTTTTATCGCGATTTGCACTAATCGAGCGGCGCGGTGAGGTGTATCTTGAAACCAAGGACAGTTGCAGGGAGGGCCCAAGCCGATGGTGATGAGGAGTACGACGAATCTTCAATTCAGCACCCGCGTCATACTGCACGCTGGCGAAATTGCCAAGACACAGGATGTACGTGTAACCCCGGAGCAGATGATTCAGGCCGTGGATGCCGGCCAACAGCGTGTGAACACGCAAGACCGCGTAAATTGCGCGTAGCCGCAGCAGGCGTAAGGCTAAATCGTACACAGTGAAGCAGTTGAACACCTCCCTGACCATGCGTCAGGACAGCCGCCGCGCTGATCAAGACCCGTTCGAACTGAATAGCTGGGCGAACCGACGCCGCTCCCTGGAATAGACCAGGCGGCTAGCAACCTCGTTCAGGTGCAGCTACCAGGCACCACCCGGTTACGGCCGAGACGACCACTGGCAATCACCAGCGTCGCCTCGGCGGCAACCACTTCCCGAGCCTCCCCGAATCCCCCTCTCTGCAAGGCGTCCAAGGCACCGCTCGCGCTTGCCTGAGGCAATCGCAGTGCAGCTCTGTGCGTGGCAGCGGCACGTTCAACCGTTGCGCGGTTGAACGTAAAAAGGCGTGCCATTGGCACGCCCTTGCGCTGTGCATAAGCCGCTTAGAAACGGTCGCGAATCACCACTTCGTCGAACGGCAATTTACCGATGCGCGGCTTCGGTTCCACCGCACGCTTGCCCACCGCGACCATCAAGCCGATGAGGTAATTCTCCGGCAGGTTGATCAACTTGGCCACGGCGTCGAAGTCGAAACCGTCCATCGGGCAGGAGTCCAGGCCCTTGCCGCGCGCGGCGAGCATCAGGGTTTGCGCCTTGAGGCCGCAGCTGCGCATGGTCTCGTCACGCTGCACCTGCGGTTTGTCGCGGTAGTAGGCGTCGATGGCGCCGGCCATGTAGTCCTGCACCTCTTGCGGCGCGCCCTGCCAGACCCGGCCGACGTTTTTTTCCCAACTGTCGAGCTGGGCGCAGACCACCACCAACATCGAAGCCTCGGTGACCTGGGCCTGGCCCCAAGCGGCCGCGCGGATCTGCTCGCGCAAGGCCGGGTCGCTGACTTCGACGAAGCGCACATGCTGCAAGTTGAAGGCCGAGGGGGCCAACAGCGCCAGTTGCAGCAGTTCGTCCTTCTCCTCGCGGCTGAGGCTGAAAGTCGGCTCATAGCCTTTGACGGCGCGGCGACTGCGGATGGCTTCTTCGATATGCATGGTGACTCCTGAGAATGCGTGGCCGGTAAGGTGCTGCGCATGCTAAGTAGTCGCTCGGGGGAATACCATGCGCCTGTACCAATGAAACTCATCAACAGAATCGATTTACCCGCCGCGCGCCGGCGCACCCGCCATAGTGCTCCGCATGTCCGCCCAGAACGGCGCGGCGCTAACAGGCCGTTGAAAAATGTAGGCGAGGCAGGCAAGACAAGGCAAAAACGGCCGAGAAAGCGGAGTTTACTGGCTGTAAATGAGCATTCCGAGGCCGTTTTTAACGCAGTATTGCCAACGCAGGTAGTTTTTCAACGACCTGCTAAAGCCCACCCGGCAAGCGGGCTTCACACCAGTCGCGCACAACGGCATAGGGATAGCGCTCCAGCGCGGCAAAGCCCGGCATGCTGCGCGCCTTGAGTTTGCTGAACAACGGCACACTGATACCGCAGAGAAAGCGGGTCAGGCATTCGGCGCTCGGTGCGTGGCCTTTCAGCTCGGCATGCTGCTCGATAAAGCGCCCGCACAAGGCGTGCAGGTCCTGCTCGGCCAACGGCGATAGTGGCGCCGGCTGCGGCAGATGGGCGACCCGGCCGTGGCACACCGCACAGTGACCGCAGCGCTGCGGCGCCTGCGCATCGCCGAAATAGGCCGCCAGACGCTGGCTCAGGCACTGTTCGCTGGCGAACAACTCGAGCATGGCATGGATGCGCGCGATTTCACTGCGTTCCTGTTGTTTGAAGTAGCCATGCAGCTCGACGCTGAGGGCCTCGGGATCGAAGCCGGCATCGAGTAGCGCATAGACCTCGGTCATCTGCTTGCTCTCCAGTTCGATCCAGCCCTGCTCCTGAAAATAGTCCAGCGCCTTGACCACCCGGCCGCGTTCGGCCTGATGCTGCTGGTAGAGACTGTCGAAATCCACGGTGCACCAGGTGCGTGCGCGGCTGGAGGCGCCGATCACCGCCTCGACGAACTGCCGGCGCTCGCCCTCGAACCTGGCCAGCAAGGCCTCGGGCTGACACAGGTATTTGAAGCGGTATTCGGCGAAGTAGGCGTAACGCGGGGCGATGATGCCGCGCAACTCCAGCTGCACCAGCAGGGTCTTCAGCGGTAGCTGGCGAATATTGCTGTGGTCCGCCAGGGCGTTAAGCATCAACTCCCTCTCGGCGCCGTTGTGCTGATCGGCTGCGGCGCATGACAACAACTCGTCGAGCACGCTGCGAATGCCGGCCTGCTCGGGCGTATCGCCGTAGACGAAGTTTTCCAGCACGCTGAGGCTGTCGCGGTTGGCCAGCACCAGGCAGTCGGACGGCTGGCCGTCGCGCCCGGCACGGCCGATCTCCTGGCTGTAGTTCTCGACGGATTTCGGCAGGTCGAAGTGCACCACGTTGCGGATGTCGCTCTTGTCGATGCCCATGCCGAAGGCGATGGTGGCGACGATGCAGTTGAGCTGGCCGCCCATAAACTGGCGCTGGATCGCCTCGCGTTGCTCATGGGCCATGCCGGCGTGGTAGGCACTGGCATCAATGCCGTGCTGGGCCAGGTGCTCGGCGACCTGCTCGGCGGTCTTCTGCTGGGTGACGTAGACGATGCTCGGTTGCCCGGCCTTGCCCGACAACCACTCGACCAGGCGACGCTGCTTGTCGCGGCCGCTGACCGGCTCGACCAGCAGGTTGAGGTTGGCCCGATAGAAACCGGTGGTGACCACATCCGCCGCGGCGATGGCGAACTTGCTCTGCATATCGGCGATCACTGGCGGCGTCGCCGTGGCGGTGAGCAGCAGCACCTGGGGAATAGCGAACTGGCGCTGGTAGTCCGGCAGCTTGAGGTAGTCCGGGCGGAAGTTGTGGCCCCATTCGGAGATGCAGTGGGCTTCGTCCACCACCAGCAGGGAAATCGGCACCTGGGCGATGAAGTGGCGAAAACGCTCGTTCTTCAGGCGCTCCACCGAGATCATCAGGATCTTCAATTCGCCGGACCTGGCCTTGGCCATGGTCGCGCTGGCTTGCTCGCGGCTTTGCCCCGAGTCGATGCTCGCGGCGCTGATGCCGCGCTTATGCAGAAAGGCCAACTGGTCCTGCATCAGCGCCAGCAGGGGCGAAACCACCAGGCACAGGTGCGGCAGGTGCAGCGCCGAGAGCTGGTAGCACAGCGACTTGCCCGAACCGGTGGGGAAGATCGCCGCCGCCGAGCGCCCGGCCAGCACCGCGCTGATTGCCGCTTCCTGGCCGGGGCGAAACTGCTGATAGCCGAAGACCCGATCGAGGGTGCTGTACATAGGGTGTCACTCCGTTGACCGCAGGGCCGGTGACCTTAGCGCGGCGCTGTGGGCAAAGCCAGGCTGGCTGGAACGCCAATGGCTAGCGTGACAGCAGCCTTGGCCACGCAGCGGCATCTGGACCGGGAAAAATAAGAAAGCCGCCCGGAGGCGGCTTTCTCGAACAACCCGACGCGGCTTAGAGCTGCGGACCGGCGTCGCGGATGGCGTCAGACACATCGAATTTCTTGAAGTTTTCGATGAACTGCTTGGCCAGCCCCTTGGCAGCCTCGTCGTAGGCGTTCTGATCTGCCCAGGTATTACGCGGGTTGAGCAGATTGGTTTCGACGCCCGGTACCGAAGTCGGCACGCTGAGATTGATGATCGGCAGCTGCTCGGTTTCGGTACCGATCAGCGCGCCGCTCTGGATCGCGGCAATCACGCCACGGGTAGTCGGGATGTTGAAACGCTGGCCGACGCCGTAGCCACCGCCGGTCCAACCGGTGTTGACCAGGTAGACCTTGGAGCCGAAGCCCTGGATACGCTTGATCAGCAACTCGGCGTACTCGCCCGCCGGACGCGGGAAGAACGGCGCGCCGAAGCAGGTGGAGAAGGTCGACTTGATGCCGCTGCCCGAGCCCATTTCGGTGGAGCCGACCAGCGCGGTGTAGCCGGAGAGGAAGTGGTAGGCCGCCTGCTCTTCGTTGAGGATCGACACCGGCGGCAATACGCCAGTCAGGTCGCAAGTCAGGAAGATCACCGCGTTCGGCTCACCACCGAGATTCTTTTCGGAACGCTTCTCGACGTGGCTCAGCGGGTAAGCGGCACGGCTGTTCTGGGTCAGGCTGTCGTCGGCGTAGTCGGCAACGCGATTGCCGTCGAGCACGACGTTTTCCAGCACGGTACCGAAACGGATGGCTTTCCAGATTACCGGCTCGTTCTTCTCGGACAGGTCGATGCACTTGGCGTAGCAACCGCCTTCGATGTTGAACACGCTACCGACGCCCCAGCCGTGCTCGTCGTCGCCGATCAGGTAGCGGCTTTCGTCAGCCGACAGGGTGGTCTTGCCGGTGCCGGACAGGCCGAAGAACAGGGTGACATCGCCTTCTTCGCCGATGTTGGCGGCGCAGTGCATCGGCAGCACGTCGGCTTCCGGCAGCAGGAAGTTCTGCACCGAGAACATGGCTTTCTTCATCTCACCGGCGTAGCGCATGCCGGCGATCAGGACTTTCTTGGCGGCGAAGTTGATGATCACGCAACCATCGGAGTTGGTGCCGTCACGCTCAGGGGAGCACTCGAAGTTGGCCACGTTGAGCACTTGCCACTCGGCTTTGCCGCCCTGGTTGTACTGCTCCGGCTCGATGAACAGGCAACGCCCGAAGAGGTTCTGCCAGGCGGTGGCGGTGGTCATCTTGACCGGCAGGTAGTGGGCCTCGGCGGCGCCTACATGGACATGCGAAACGAAGCTGTCCTGGGCGTCGGAGAAGGCCTGCACGCGATCCCACAAGGCATCGAACTTGTCGGCGGGGAACGGGCGATTGATCGCGCCCCAGGCAATTTTTGCCTCGCTGCCCGGCTCCTGCACGATAAACCGGTCGGCCGGCGAGCGCCCCGTACGATCACCGGTGCGCACGACCAGCGCGCCGCTGGCGGCCAGCTCGCCTTCACCGCGACGGAGGGCTTCTTCGACCAGTTGAGCGGCGCTGATGTCGGTATACACGGCGGTATTGGCTTGCGTCATGTGGGTCCCCGTCGGCCCAGCGGCCGAGTCTTCCAAACGTTTTGTAGTAAAAGCCAGAGCACTACTACAGCGAAAAAAGTGCGCCGGATTATGCCAGAAAAGCCGGCTGCGGGTGCAGCCTCTGATCAGACCAACCCGCCGCAGACTGCGTCAATTAGCCTCAGTGGCGGGTATCTGAGGGGGTATCGCTGCCACCTCCGGCGAACAGCTGGCCGACATCGGCGGCATCGAAGGCGTAGCGTTGATTGCAAAACTGGCAATCGATCACCACGCTGCCGGCGTGTTCGCTCAGCAGCAGCTCGGCATCGGCCTGGCCTAAACTGACCAGCGCCTTGGCCGAACGTTCACGCGAGCAACTGCAGCGAAACTGCAGCGCACGCGGCTCGAACAGGCGCAGCGGTTCTTCATGATAGAGGCGATGCAGCAGGGTCTCATTATCCAGGCCGAGCAACTCTTCGGTCTTCAGGGTGTCCGCCAGAGTCACCACGTGCTGCCAGCTGGCCTCACGCTCCTCGGCCTCTTTCAGTCGATCGGCCGGCAATTGTTGCAACAACAGGCCACGGGCGCGCTGACCATCGGCGCCGAGCCAGAAACGCGTGGGCAACTGCTCGGAGGTAGCGAAATAGTTGCTTAGACAATCGGCCAAGGTTGGCCCCGCCAGCTCGACGATGCCTTGATAGCGCTGGCCGTGCTTGGGATCGATGGTCATCGCCAGCACGCCGTCCGGCATCAACTCGGTCAGGCCGGCGTCGGCCGCGACCTGCTCAACCTGGTAGCGGGCAATACCGCGCAGCTCGCCAGCGCTGGAACACTCGACCATCAACAGCGGCACCGCGCCCGAGGAGCGCGCCTGCAACACCAGCAGGCCCTCGAATTTCAGCGTGCCCAGCAACAAGGAAGCGGCCGCCAGCATCTCGCCAAGCAACTGCGCGACCGGCTGCGGGTAGGGATGCTTGGCCAGGACGTGACGGTAACTGTCGGTCAAGCCAACCAGCTCACCACGGACATCGGTGTCATCGAACAAGAAACGTTGGGAAAAATCAGGCATGCCGAATTCGCAGAATATGACCAGGCCGGCGATTTTAGGCGCAAACGCCGCACCGACCAAGCGCCTCTTATCTATCAGACCTACGAGCCTCCTCCTATCGATTCGTGCGTCAGATCACACCCAGGGCGGCAATGGAGCAGATCGGCACTTGGCAACAGGGGGGCCGCCTCCCTAAAATCCGCGCCGCCCAGGAAGGCGATCACATAGATATGACCAGGTACCTGCACCCATGAGCACCTCTTTCTTGAATACCGAATGGCGCGTGCGCCCACTGCTGGCCTGCCATATCGTCGCCCTCCTGCTGTTGCTCAGCTGGCTGTGGCAACCGACCCGCGAACTGTGGGATCAGTTCGACCTGCTGCTGTTTCGCCTGCTCAACCAGCCCGTGCTTGAAGGCGGCTGGTGGGCAAGAGTCTGGGCCATCGGCAGCATGCGTCCAGTGGATATGGCCGTCGGACTGGTGATGCTGGCCGTCATGCTCAAAGCCGAGCTGGTCTTCACCGGTGCTCAAGTCCGCCGCGCACTGTTCGCGTTTCTCTGCATCCTGATATTGATGCTGCTGTTGCGTGTCGGATTCGCCCACCTGGTCGAAGGACTTGACTGGCAACGACCCAGCCCCTCGTTGGTCGTCGATGGCGCCGCACGGCTTACCGAGCTGTTCCCTCATTGGGAGGAACGCTGGGACATGAAAGACAGTGCCAGCCGCAGCTTTCCGGGCGATCACGCCTCGGTATTACTGCTCTGGGCATTGTTCATGGGATTCTCTGCGCGCGGCTGGCGGATGCTCATGGTCTGGGCCATGTCCACCCTGTTCATGCTGCCACGCCTGGTTGCAGGCGCGCACTGGGGCTCGGACGCCTTGGTAGGAGGCCTGCTGCTCAGCCTGCTGGCAATCGCCTGGGGCAGTTTTACACCGTTCGCCTTCAGGGCCAGCGATTGGCTGGAGCGCGCGTCCTCGCCGCTGACCCGACAACTGGCGCGCCTGCCACTGCTAGACCGTATCAGTGTCATTCGTGGCTATTAAAATCACGAGCTGCTGACGCGCGGCTCAATCATCGCTGCGAAACTGATGGATTTGCCGACGCTGCTTCTTGGTCGGCCGGCCATCGGTCTGCACGCCCAGCGCACCGGCCTTACGCAGCGCTGCAGCCTGCTCGCGGCGCACGATGCTCTCGGCGGTCTCGCTATACAGCGCCTGAGCCTGTGGCGCGCCACGACGCACGACCGAGAGTTCTTGAATCACCACCATGCGCTCATCGAAGCCCGTACGAATCAGTAATTCATCACCAACCTTGGGCTCCTTGCTCGGCTTGCAGCGCTCGCCACGGCAATGCACCTTGCCGCCCTCGATCGCCGCCTTGGCCAGGGCGCGAGTCTTGAAAAAGCGTGCGGCCCACAACCACTTATCCAGGCGGACCTTATCGTCGTCTTTATCGCTCATGAATGCTCCTGACTGCAGATGAGTACCCCATGATAAAGCCGCTGCCGCAAAGCGCACGTCCGACGAGCGGATGCGCTTTCCATGAGGGCCAACTAGAATGTCCGCAATAGCCTAGGGATTCTGCCTTGAAGACGTTCGACCATCTCTCAGTGATTGGCCTACGTGAATGGATTGCCCTGACCGAGTGGGGTGTGACGGGCTTGCGCGCGAAGATCGATACCGGGGCCAGCACCTCGACCCTGCACGCCAGCGACATCGTCCAGTTCGACCGCGACGGCAAGCCCTGGGTACGTTTCACCGCACATCTCGGCACCCTGATGCAGTTGCGCCATCGTCATTGCGAAGCCCCCCTGGTGGCGGTCAAGGCCATCAGAAGCTCCACCGGTCATGTGCAGACCCGCTACGTGATCCGCACCCACCTGGCGCTCGGCGACCGCACCTGGCCAGTGGATTTCACCCTGACCTGCCGCAAAGCCATGCGTTACCGAGTACTACTCGGCGCCAAGGCCCTGGTTGACGGCCAACTGGTGGTCAATCCGGCCCTTGCCTACGTGCAAGACACCCCAACGCTCTCAGAGACCTCAGGAAAACCATGAAAATTGCCGTGCTGTCGCGCAACCCGCGCCTATATTCCACAAGCCGCCTGGTTGAAGCCGGCCAGGAGCGCGGCCATGAGATGGTGGTCATCGACACCCTGCGCGCCTACATGAACATCGCCAGCCATAAGCCACAGATCCACTATCGCGGCGAGCCGCTGGAAGGCTTCGACGCGGTAATTCCGCGCATCGGCGCCTCGGTTACATTCTACGGCTGCGCGGTGCTGCGCCAGTTCGAGATGATGGGGGTGTTTCCGCTCAACGAATCGGTGGCGATCACCCGCTCGCGCGACAAGCTGCGCTCGCTGCAGTTGCTCTCGCGGCGCGGGGT
>JBFKAF010000093.1:0-8943 GCA_041621735.1 Pseudomonas sp. | reverse complement strand
TCCAGTAGCGAGCAGATTGGCTCGGTGCTGGAAGTGATCCGTTCGATTGCCGAGCAAACCAACCTGTTGGCCCTGAATGCCGCCATTGAGGCCGCGCGCGCCGGGGAGGCCGGGCGTGGTTTCGCCGTGGTCGCCGATGAGGTGCGCAACCTGGCCAAGCGCACCCAGGACTCGGTAGAGGAGATCCGTCAGGTCATCGAGGGCCTGCAAAGTGGCACCCGCGAGGTGGTCAGCAGCATGGGCAGCAGCCATCGCCAGGCCCAGGGCAGCGTCGCGCAAGTCGAGCAGGCCGTAGCCGCATTGCGGCGGATCAGCCAGTCGGTCAGCGTCATCAGCGACATGAACCTGCAAATTGCCAGCGCTGCCGAGGAACAAAGTTCGGTGGCCGAGGAGATCAATCGCAACGTCGCATCCATTCGCGATGTCACCGAATCGATCGCCGGCCAGGCCGATGAGTCGGCCCAGGTCAGTCAGAACCTCAACCGCCTGGCCAACCACCAGCAGAGCCTGATGGACCAGTTCCGCGTATAAACTGCCCCTCTGGCGCATACATGGACATGGCCAACCCGGCGTTTGCCAACGGCATGTGAAAATACTCTGGTAGCAGACACCCCAGGCCTGCCGCTCGCGGTGACGCACCTCATCTGGCAAGTGGCAGCCTGTTTGCACTGGATTGACCGGGGGCTGCTGCGCCCTCAGGCGTTCGTTCATTTAAGGCACAGCCGCATCATTCATGCGCTGAAGTCGCTTGGCCCACTGGACCAGCCCCCTATAATCACGGGCTGCGTGACGGAGGCGAACATGAATGCAATTCAAATCAAGTCCCCTGCCCTGACGATCAAGGCCGGACCTAGAGCCTTGGCGCGTATCCGTGAGCGTGGCTTGCAGCCGGTGGACGTAGGCATTCTGCCCGGCGCCGCCGGTGGCCCTAAAGCGCTGGGCATCCAGGGCTTGGACCTGGCCCTGTTCGGCGACTGGCTGCCGCGTGCGCCACGTGAACGCTCATTGATCGGCGCCTCGATCGGCTCCTGGCGCTTCGCCAGCGCCTGCCTGCCGAATGCTGCCGAAGGCATTCGCCGCCTCGGTGAGCTGTACACCGCCCAGCGCTTCGCCAAAGGCGTGAGCATGGCCGAGGTGTCACACAGTTGCAGGCTGATGCTCGAGCAACTGCTGGCCGATCAGGATGCCCGTGTGCTGAGCAACCCGCATTACCGCTTGAATATTGTGCTGGTGAAGAGCCATGGCCTGCTCCAGCACGATCACCGCGCCGCCCTCGGCCTGGGCTTGTCTTCGGTGATCGGCAGTAACCTGATCGGCCGAGCGCGCCTGGCCAGGCACTTCGAACGGCTAATCCTGCACGACGCGCGACAGGTACCGCCGCTGCACGAGCTACACGACTTCCCCTCACGCTACCTGCCGCTGGACGCCAGCAACTTGCGCCACGCCCTGCTCGCATCCGGTTCGATCCCGATGGTCATGCAAGGCGTGCGCGATATTCCAGGCGCAGGTCCCGGCACCTACCGCGATGGCGGACTGCTCGATTACCACCTCGACCTGCCTTATAACGGCCACGACATCGTGCTGTATCCGCACTTCACCGACCGGGTGATTCCCGGCTGGTTCGACAAGGGCATGCCCTGGCGCCGTGGCGATACGGGGCGTTTGCGGGACGTACTGCTACTCGCCCCCTCCCGCGACTACCTGAGCCGCCTGCCGCACGGCAAACTGCCCGACCGCAAGGACTTTTCCCGTTTTGCCGGAGATGATGCCGGGCGCGAGCGTTATTGGCGCACGGCCATGGACGCAAGCCGGCGACTCGGCGATGAATTCCTCGAGCTGACGAACAACGGCCGCCTGGCTGAGCGCATGCTGGCACTTTGATACAGTCGCGATTGCAGCGCCACCAGTCAGCCGTTAGGCTGCCCGGCGCGCAACCAGGGAAGGATATTCATGAAGCTCGCTGTCGCCATCATCCATGGCATTGGAACGCAACCCGACACCCGCAACGACGAAGGCCAGCATGAGTTCGCCCACGGCCTGATCGCCGGCCTGCGGCGGCGCCTGGGCAGCGAGGCCGAGCACGTGGCCTTCCAAAGCCTGTACTGGGCCAACGTGCTGGACAAGCGTCAGTACGCCTATCTTGAGCAATTACGCGATGAGCCGATTCGCTGGCGTTGGTTTCGCCGCCTGGTCACCCTGTTTCTGGGCGACGCCAGCGGCTACCGCAAGGTCAGCCAAGCCTACGACACCACCTACGAGCAAGTGCATCAGAGCCTGCGTAACGGCCTCAATGCCTTGCGCGCCAAAGTTGGCCCTGACACCCCCTTGGTGGTGCTGGCACATTCGTTGGGCGGACATATTTTTTCCAACTTCGTCTGGGATCAACAAAGCATCAACCAGACCCCGAGCTGCCCGCGCGATCCGTTTATGGCGCTGGAGACCCTGGCCGGGCTGGTCACCTTCGGCTGCAACATTCCGTTGTTTACCTTTGCTTTCGATCCGGTGGTGCCGATTCGCTTTCCCGGCCATTGCCTGAGCGGTCCGCTGCTCGAACACGCCCGCTGGCTCAACCTCTATGCCCCTGCCGACCTGCTGGGCTACCCGTTACGGCCGTTGCCGAGCTATGCCGCGGTGGTGGCCGAAGACCGTGCCATGCCCGTCGGCCCCTGGTACAAGCGCCATACACCATTGAGCCACTTGGAGTATTGGGACGATAAACATTTCCAGACTTACGTCGCAGACTATTTACGGCAACTATTAACGGCCTGCGACCGCAATAACTCAGGCCACGCGTAACACCCCATAATAGACTTGGCGCCCTAGGCGTCTAACAACAATGCACATGCTGTTAGAATCCGAGGGCGCCAAGGTGATACAGCGCTAGAGTTTAGTGCTAAATAGCGGCGCCACGCACCGCTTGATCTTGCATTAAATCACTGTGTAGCCAGAGCTGGATTTCGCGCCACGAAAGCGAATGCTGCGTCAGCACCATTCTCTTCGCGTTTTTTCGCCCAATGGGTCAACGCCGCCATCATAATGAAGCCACCGACAATCATTACCGGATAAGCAGCCAAAATTTCAGCCAGCGAGTATTTCCAGGACAACGGACGACCAACCCCCAGCATCGCCGCATAGAACCAGGACACACCAGAGAGCGCACCGGCAAAGAGCGCGAACATGCGCATGTTAAATTGCAGCTTCAACAGTGAGCCCGCCTTCTCCAGCGCTGGCAACACCAGCCGATGCAGAATCACGCCGTTGAACGTCAGCAACGAAACAATTGCAATTTTCGCTTGCAACTTCGGATTGAGCAGATAGGACAGGCCTTTATCGGAAATGTCGATCCAGATGATTGCGAGGCCAGTAATCCAAAGTACTGTCAATGCTCCAGAAACAGTCTTCTGTAAGCTTTCCATGTGCTGAGCATCTTGCAAGTGGGTCTTATCCCCCCTGATCAACTCTTTGATCATTGCGAAGTCACTGGTTAATACCATACCAATTGCCACGCAACAGGCGATCAAGTGCGCATAAACTGTCCCTAAACGCAAAAACTCCATGGCCGCCTTCTGTTCAAAAAGCGATGTGATAACTGTCAATTCCATGGGTGCCTCATTTTCTAATCATGGACGAAACAAATAGCTGACACTAACTGCTTCGTTTGTTTTTATGCCTGCATCGAAGAAAAAACTTCGGTGCCCTAATGGTCTCAGGTGAAAATAATTTTGTGCATATCCAGCCTAGCGAATGAACGTTTAATCATTCGTTTACCTCTTTTCAAAGTAAAAGCTTGCTCCCACATGGCTCGGCCACGTTTGAAGAACAGCTCCTGGTATGGGTGAAAGCGAGGCTGAAGTGCTCGCCGTCTTTTGCGCTACTTTATGAACAGCAGAATCCAGATCCGTTCATTTTTTGATCAGAAACCCCGACAAACGGTAGGGCCTTGCCTGCGTCATAAGATGCCAGCCATTTGCCATCATCCGCGCCCCAGCTCAGTAGCTATAGCCTTTTCAGCACATCAGCCAGGTTCAAAAGCTCGATGTACGCCAGTCCACCAGGCAGCGACGACATGCGACCAACACCATCTTTCCGGGGCCTTTCGCATTTTTTGAACATACATGTGACTTGTTGGTCAATTGCAAACATCAACACTTATAACCGGCCAATGCAGCGCTCTACGCTGATGGCCACTCTGACATTTGGGATCAACGCGGAGAAACCGACCCCATGAGCGCGCCACTGCGTTTCAATGAAGCACTGCTGATTGCTGACCGTGCCTTTCAACCTTTCCAATGCGTCGCCTGGGCCCCGCAAGATGGCACCGGCGAACTGAGTCTGACGGTCATCGACCGCACCAGCACTCGCCTGCTCGGCCGCACCCAACTATCCAGCAGCATCTACAGTGACCCGGTGCAACTGGCCAACGTACTGAAGAAGTCTCGCGACGAACTGAGCCAACAGGGTTTCGCCCTGGCCCCCTGGAGCATGCCGGAATAGTTCATGCCGCCTGAAGGGCACCACCAATCGCTGCTGCCGCATGCATAGCCCGTAGTGCCCTTTATCCCCACCCTTCTCCGCTCTGGAGAGGGAAATTGGCAATATCTGTGGGCTTATTGTCCTTGTTGCCACCCTTTCGCTGAGCGCAGACTGCATCCATCGCTCACCGAGATCACCCCATGGATGCGCTGAAAACCATTGCCTGTCTACTTTACCCTGACGTGATGAGCCTGGATGTGACGGGCCCGTTGCAGGTGTTCGCCTCGGCCAATGTCGAGTGCCAGCGCCAAGGCTTGCCAACCGCCTATGGCCTACTGGTGCTTGGCCAGCAGACCGGCGCCATCGCCACTTCGGCGGGGTTCCAACTGGTTGCCGAGCAGGCCTGGGGCGATATCGACGCCGCACAGATCGACACCCTGCTGATCCCGGGTGGCTTGGGTGAACAGGCCCAGTGCCAGAATCCCGAGCTACTGGCCTGGTTGCGCGTCGTCGAGCCGCAGGTGCGCCGTTTGGGCTCGATCTGCTCCGGCGCCCTGATCTTGGCCGCGGCCGGTTTACTCGATGGCCATCTCGCTACCACCCATTGGGCCGATGTAGAAACCCTGCGCCAGGATTATCCAGACGTCGAGGTGCACGGTGATCGGCTGCATACCTATGACGCGCAAGGCCTGAATGGCGATGCGCATATTTTCACCTCGGCGGGGATAACCGCCGGCATCGATCTGGCTCTGGCGCTGGTAGAGGCCGATCTCGGTCGGGCACTTGCCCTGGCGGTTGCACGCCGGCTGGTGATGTTCTTACGCCGGCCAGGCGGACAGGCTCAGTTCAGCGCACTGCTCACACCCGAGACGAGCCGCGTGCCGCGCCTGGCTGAACTGCTCGAGTGGATCCCCGCCCACCTGGCCGACGATCTGTCGCTAGAGACGCTGGCCGCCCAGGCGCGAATGTCGCCCCGCACGCTGTCACGACTGTTCGTACAGGCCTTGGGCATGGGACCGGGGCGCTATATCGAGCGCATCCGCCTGGAAGCCGCACGCAACCTGCTGCAAGACGCACAGGCCTCGATCAGCACGGTGGCGCGCTTGACCGGCTTTGGTCACCCGGAAAACCTGCGTCGCACGTTCCACAAGCATTTGGCCGTGAGCCCGCAGGAATACGCCGCACGCTTCACCTGATACTTCATCCCATCCAGACGACTGCCCAGGAGTTGACCATGCTGCAACTGCGCCCGAACTGCGAATGCTGTGACCGCGACTTACCAGCCGGCGCCCACGACGCACTCATCTGCTCGTTTGAATGCACCTTCTGTCGAGATTGTGCGGATCTGCGGCTGTCAGGCATTTGCCCCAACTGTGGTGGCGAATTAGTGCAGCGGCCACGCCGCCCTGCAGACAAATTGGCACAGTTCCCAGCCTCCAAGCAGCGCATCCATTCGGCCGACGGCTGCTCGCAACGCTAGGGAAGACGTCGATGTAAGGTCTGGCGGCTCATATTGAGTTGCTTGGCGATGCTCTCGACAGATGGCGCACTCTGCGCCAGGGCAGCTTCGATCATGCGTTGCACCTGGCGAGAAACCTGCTCCTCGGCTGCCCCCTCGCTCGCCAAAATGCTGGCCGAGCACAGGTACGGCACAGGGCTGCTGGACAAGGCCACCACAGCCCTGGTCAAGCTGGCGGTCAAACGCGACCTGAACAACTTGTACTGAGCAGGATGGCCGAAGAATGAACTCTTCGCCCTCCCCCAGATTTAGCTCCACCAGCGGATGGCCATTCAGAGACCGCCTCCTGCAACACAAAAAAACCCCGCGCGAGGCGGGGCTTGAAAGGAGCAGGACGTTTTCTTAGCTAGCGTGGCTGCTTAGAAGACGTACTGGAGGCGCATTACTACGGCGTCGCCTTCATCGTCGCCAACGCTGTTGGTGATCTTGTCGGTTTCGCTCATCACGTAGTTGGCCGCGACCTTGACCGACTCGTTGGCGTACCAGTTCACGCCCACGGTGTGCAGCTTGGCTTCTGCATCGCCCACTTCGCGGGTGGCGGTAGCGGTAACGATGTTGTCGTCCTCGACGCTGATGTGATCATAGCGGTAGAACACTTCCCAGGCACCGATCTGCTTATTGCTCGGCTTGATGCTGTCGAACTTGGCACCGTCCAGCTTGTAGCCACGCGATTCGCCGGTCAGAGTGTATGCCACCTGACCGTAGTAGCCGCTGGTCTCGATGTCTTCAATGGTGGCACGGTCGGCCTTCAGCGTGCGGCTCAGGTACTCGCCCTGGACCGAGAACGGGCCGGCGGCCCAGGCCAGTTCGGCGCCCCAGGCGGCGTCGTCTTCGAAGTCGCCGACCACGCCGGAGAAGCCGCCGAAGGTGGCGCGGTTGCCGTTGGCGCCGGCATCGTTGCCGCCGGCTGTGGACACGCCACGCACGGTCAGGCGCGGACGGATACGGCCGTCGGCTGCGACATCATCCAGGTCGCGCTGGGCGTAGTTCAGGCCCAGGTGCAGCACGTTGCCGGCTTCGCTCATCGGCGCGAACACGCCGCGAGCGTTGAACTGCTTGGTGCTGTCGCCGTCGGTGTCGTTGCTGTCCTTGGCGGTCAGACCGGCGGAAACCCAGGCCATGCCACCGACCACGGCGCTGGCTTGGGCGCCCAGGCCGTTCTCGTGACCGTTGACCCAGTCGGCGACCTCGTAGGCGGCGTTACGCTCGATAGCGGTGATCCACTTGGAGCTGGTGGCCTTTTCCAAACCGAAATCCGGGTCGAAGCGACCGAACTTCAGGGTCACCGGGGAGAAGCCGGTGTAGGCGATCGAGGCTTCGTCGAAATAGCCGTCTTCGGCGCTGCCGGCGTTGTGGGCGAAGTCGTAGCTGATCTGGTATTTCCAATCCTGATACGCCACGCCACCGATTTCCAAGAAGGCACGGCGGAAATAGGCGCCGTCACCGGTATTGCCGTTCTTGGTGTGGAAACCATCGAAGCGACCGTAGTCGGCCTGCAGGCGACCGCCCAGCTTGAAGCTGAACGCTTTGTCAGTGGTCGCCACTTCCAGGCCGCCCTTGGTTTTGACCACGATGTCGGCGCCGTCGGTGGTCACGGTGCCGGCGAAAGCCTGGACGGAAACGGCCAGAGCCAGGGCGCTGGTTGCGAAACCGGCGAAGTGCTTACGGATCATCGAGAATTCCCCTATTGGACTTTAGTGTTGAAAACACCCGAGCTCTTGCGCTCGTTTGTGCTGGGGGAAGCTTGGCGGCGGGATATTTCAGCTCGATTGCTGATATATAAAAGTTTTATTACAAAGGAACTTTTTACTTCGATTATCTATAAGGCAAGACAAGGCGTTCACTACCAGGCTGTCGAAAAATGTAGGCGAGGCCGTTTTTAACGCAGTATTGCCAACGCAGGTAGTTTTCTAGCGGTGCGCGATAAATCGCGCACAGGTAAAGCTCAGGAGGATTTACGCCGTAATTCGGCCAAGCGCTGGGCCAAGGCGTCCAGTTCGGCATTCTGCTCTTGCGGCAGTCTGCGCAGAACCAATTGGCTCAGGCGCATCTGGCGGATAAATCGCCGACAATTGCGACACATGGCCAGATGGGCACGCATGGCCAAGCGCTGGCGCAGGCTCAACTGGACGTCTAAATAATCGCTGGACTGTGCTACCAGCTCCTTACAACTCAGCATTGGCCGGTCTCCTCGAAATGCTCCAGCGTGGCGAACACCTTCAGGCGTGCGCGGTGTAACAACACCCGAACATTGGAGAGCGAGACCTGCAAAAGATTACAAATTTCATCTAATTCCAGTCCTTGGCGCTCGCGCAACAGCAGCACACTACCTTGCAGTTCGGACAAGCTGCTAAAGGTTTTCTCCAGGCACTCACGCAACTCACCCTCGGTGAGCAAGGCTTCGGGCGTGTCCTGGTGCCAGGCATGGGGTGCCAGCAACCAGTGACCATCTGTCGAGAAACGCTCATCGCCCACCGAACCGTGTGGTCCCGGCAGATCGTCCAGCAGCACTTCACGGCGGTTGTGCTTCAGGCGGGTCTTGGCGGTGTTGGCGGTGATGGTCAACAACCAGGTTTTCAGGCTGGAGCGGCCCTGGAAACTGCCCAGGTTACGCACCACGGCCAACCAGGCATCCTGCACCACCTCATCGGCGTTACGGCTTCCGACGATGGCATAGGCCACCGCGCGCATCGCGCTCTGGTAAGTGCCGACCAGCTCGCGGAAGGCCTTCTGCTCACCCGCCAGTAGGCGGGTGAGCAGTGCGTTGTCGTCTGGATAACCCATCAGTGCTTGCGCAGGATCACGCTGCCGATCGAATAGCCCGCTCCGAAGGAGCTGAGCACGCCCAGAGCGCCGCTCGGCAGGTCATCCTGATGCTTGTGCAGGGCAATCACCGAGCCAGCCGAGCTGGTGTTGGCGTAGGTATCGAGAATCACCGGCGCCTCATTCGG
>JBFKAF010000092.1:0-8966 GCA_041621735.1 Pseudomonas sp. | reverse complement strand
TCGCGAGTCATGACTGGCGCCACAACGCTGTAGTTCAACGTTAGTCTAGGAGGCCACGATTGCATCAAAGTAGCGGCCCCTGAACCCTGGCAACGTCAACGACTCGCTGGTCACATTTGCCGGATGAGCTTAACGATGGAAGCCACCGCAGCGCTTGCCGCGCTGCGACATTTTCTTTCAAGGCTGCTACCCCGGCAGGCAAATGCGCTGCAAAGAGGGGCATTCCTCCAACTTGGAGCGCCCAGTGGCCGCTCGACCGTTGGCTAAGGGCACCGCGGCATCCCTTACAAAGACGTATTTAGGCGCCCCGCATCGCCTGCGGTAACAGCAGAACGATCTGCGGAAATGCGGTAATCAGGATCGCCGCCAGTACCAGCAGCAGGAAGAACGGGAAGCTGGCCTTGGCCACCTTCCACATGTCATGGCCCGTCAAGTTCTGAATGACGAACAGATTGAAGCCCACCGGCGGGGTGATCTGCGCCATCTCGACCACCAGAATGAGGAAGATGCCGAACCACAGCAGGTCGATGCCCGCCGCCTGCACCGCCGGCAGCACCACCGCGGTGGTCAGCAGGATGATCGAAATACCGTCGAGAAAGCAGCCCAGGACGATAAACAACAGGGTCAGCGCCACCAGCAAGAGATAGGGCGAAAGCTGCTTGGCGATGATCCAGTCGGCCAGCGCCGAAGGCAACCCGGTGAAGCTCATGGCCGAGGTCAGATAAGCGGCGCCGAGCAAAATGAAGAAGATCATGCACGAGGTGCAAACCGCGCCCATCAGGCTGGCCATAAAGGTTTCGCGGCTCAGTGAGCCCGAGCACAGGGCAATCAGCAGCGCCCCGACCACCCCGACCGCCGCCGCCTCGGTGGCCGTGGCAAAGCCGGCGTAAATTGAGCCGATCACCGCCATGATCAACAGCACCACCGGGATCAGCAACTTGGAACCCCGCAGCTTCTGCATAAACGGCAGGGCTGGGGGTTTTTCCGGCAATTTATCGCGATTGAACATCGCCCAGAGCATCAGAAAACCGCTGAAAATCGCCAGCAACAGCAGACCCGGCAGGATGCCGGCGATAAACAGCCGGGAGATCGACACCTGCGCCGCCACGCCATAGACGATCATCATGATCGAAGGCGGAATCAACAGCCCCAGGGTGCCGGCACCCGCCAGCGAGCCCATGGCAATGTTGTCCGGATAGCCGCGCGACTTCAGCTCAGGCAGGGAAATCCGGCCGATGGTCGCCGCCGTAGCCGCCGACGAACCGCTGACCGCGGCGAAGATACCGCAGCCGAACACATTGACGTGCAACAGGCGTCCCGGCAGCCCGCGCATCCACGGCGACAGGCCATTGAACATGTCTTCGGAAAGCCGCGTGCGATACAGAATCTCGCCCATCCAGATGAACAGCGGCAATGCCGTCAAGGTCCAGCTGGCACTGGACGCCCAACTGGTGGAGGCGAGAATAGAGCCAGCCGGCGCGCCGCCGAACAGCTCCATGCCGATGATCCCCACACCGATCAGCGACAGCGCGACCCATACGCCCCCACCGAGCAGCGCAAACAACGTCACCAGCAGGGTGACTGTAATTATCATGTGGTCCATGGCTAACTCACTGATGCGGTGCGGGCAGGGCCGCAGAAAAGAAGGAGGTCTTGGACAGCGCTCATTCGCTCATCGCGGCGCTGACGTCGGCGACCTCGAAACGCCGCCCCAGGCATACCAGCAGCAGACGCTCGGCCATCGCGATGACCAGGATCAAAGTGCCGAGCAGCATCGGCAACTGCGGCAGCCACATCGGAATGGGCAGCAGGCCGGACGAGACCTCGTTGAACTCGTAGGATTCGATCACGAACAGCGCGCAATACCAGGCCAGATAGGCGGCGATCGACAGCCCGATGAGGGTGCTCAGCACATCGGCGAACCGACGCCCGCGAGCCGGCAGCAACCGCCACAGCAGCTCGACGCGCACGTGTGCGCCACGCTGCAAGGCATAGGGCAACGCCAGGAAGCCCGAGGCCGCCATGGCGTAAGCGACAAATTCATCCGCGGCAGGCACCATGGTGCCCAGCTGACGCGAGACGATCTGTGCGACCACCAACAGGCAGATCAGCACGAGAAACACGCCGGACAGCCATCCGGACAGGGTGTAGAGCTTATGCAATGGCGTCATGGTCCGCAGAATCCCCTGAGCGCTGGTAGATAGCGGGGTACGACGCACACTGCATGCACAGATGGGCGTTAACCCCGATGACTTGAGACGACGAAGTCAGTTCTTGTACGCGTCGATGATTGCCTTACCGTCGGCGCCGGACTTCTGCAGCCATTCGTCGACCATGGTTTGCCCGATGCTCTCGAAACCGGCCTCGACTGCCTCAGGCGCTTGTTCGGCGACCTGCATGCCGTTATCGGCGAGGGTCTTCACCAGGGCACTGGTCTCCTCCTGGGCGATCGCCCAACCGCGCGTCTCGGCACGCGTGGCAGCCTCCAACATAGCCTTTTGCGAGGCGTCTGGCAGACGTTTAAAGGCGCGCGCATTGACGATCACGAAGTTCTTCGGGATGAAGGCCTTCACGTCATAGTAGTAAGTGGCGAAATCCCAGGCCTGGGAGTCCACTCCGGTAGTAGGCGAGGTCAGCATGCCGCTGATCATGCTGGTACTGAAGGCCTGAGGAATTTCACCAGTCTGGATTACCGTCGGAATAGCCCCCATCAGCTCGACCATGCGCGAGGTCGCCGGGTTGTAGGCGCGAAACTTCATGCCTTTGAAGTCATCCATGCTGCTGATCGGGGTCTTGCTGTAGATGCTCTGCGGCGACCAGGGCATGGCGTACAGCAGTTTGATGCCCTGCTTGGCAAGACGCGCTTCCACCGCCGGACGGCTGACCTCCCAGAGCTTCTGCGCTTGGCTGTAGTTACGGACGAGGAAGGGCACGCTGTCCACTTCATAGATCGGGTCTTCGTTGCCCAGTACCGACATCAGCACGTCTCCGACCTGAACCTGGCCGGTCTGCACCGCGCGCTTGACCTCGGGCCGCTTGAACAGCACCGAGTTGGCATGGATGCGTATCTGCAACTCGCCGGCGGTGGCGGCCTCGACATCTTTGGAGAAGTCCTTGGCCACAGTGGTGATGAAGTTGCCCTCGGGCTGTTCGACCGTCATGTTCCAGCGTTCGGCGGCCTGTGCGGAAAACGCAGCCATACCCAAGGCGCAGGCCATAGCCGGCAGGGCGAAGCGAAAGGAAGTGATCTTCATGGGTTTCTCCGGATTATTGTTGTAGGCGCTATGGTCTGTGCCGGCGCTTGATGGAAAACACCCCGAGTCTTGTTGAACGGGCAAAGCCTGTCCAACTAGAAAAAGCGGGAGCGCATGATCGGAAATTGTTATGAGGCGAAACACTGCATAAGGCAGGACGCATCATCGCTGTGGGTGAACTATAGAGGGGCGTGGCACTGCACTGCCCGACATCCCCCTTCGCGAAGCCTGTGACAGGCGTGCGGCGGCGCCAGTAACGCCCTGAGGCGCGGCGCAGAAATCCGCGCAAAGGCACTTCACTTGCATACTCGGCGAATCGACGACGTCGCCAGCACAGACTCAGTCGGTGCTCTGCCCCACAGCGGGGATGGTCAGCGCGACCATGGCCTGGCCCATCTGTTCGGCGTACTCGCAGAGCACCTCACAGGCGAGTGCAACTATGTCTTCGCTGAGCTCGAGGCCAGCGCCGGTGCGCCAGGTGGCAACAATGCCGAGAGGGGAAGGTTGCGGTACATCATCGAGAATGGTCAGCACACCCTGCTTCAGCTCTTCGCTGACCAAGGCCGCCGGTAGTGCGCCGATGCCGAAACCGTCGCGAACCAAGCGGGTCATGGCCGCCACGGAGTTCACGCAGCTGATCCGCGGCGCACTGACATTGCCGGCGTGCAGCAGGTTGAGGATGTCCTGGTGCGGACGGGAATTCTTCGAGAAAGTGATGATGCGTTCCTTGGCCAATTCATCCATCGATGCATAGCCGCGGTGATACAACGAGCCGGTCGGCACTATCCATTGCACCGGGAAGCTCGCCAGTTCCAGGTTGCGCACGCTGTCGCCGTGGACCATCTCGGTCTGCAAGATGATATCCAGATAGCCCTTGTGCAATTGATCGCAGAGATTACGCGCGGTATCGGCCGTCAGCTCGATTTCCACCGCCGGGTAGCGCTCCATGATCCTGGTCACGAAGGGGCTCAGCCAGGTGTGAATAACCGTGTCCATCGCCCCCACCCGGATACGCCCCTGGACCTTTCCGCTATCGCTGATGGATTGCTTGAGCGCCTGCATGGTGTCGATCATGCGTTCGGCGTATTCGAGCACCTTCTGCCCTTCCGGCGTCAGCGAAACGCCCTTCGAGTCGCGTAGAAACAGGCGCACCCCCAACTCGTCTTCCAGCGCGGCAATACGGCTCGAAATAGAGGCCTGAGTGCTGAACAACTTCTCCGCGGTGAGGCGAAAGCTCTTCAGCCGCGCCACCCACACGAAGGTCTCGAGAAATCTCAGGTTCATGGCCGACTGGGCCCTCTTTGCAATGAAGTTCTGTTACGGATAAAGCCATCCGCAATCATGCACTTGAAGCAGCTCACATGCCAATTTCGCGCCTTCCCCAACACGGCGTATCGAATTTTCTTATCGCCCGCCCCCTGCTTTTTCTCGTTGGACGTGTAAGCCGCCCCTTCCCAAGAATGCGCCGGCGGTATCGCAAGACCCAATAAAAACAAACATAGAACTGCGTCCTGCCCAGCAACCGTCTCTCAGCTGCGTGCATGGCGTCCAGGAGATACTCCGGATGACCCCGAACACTCGTATCGCCGTCCTGCTGCTAGCCAGCAGCCTTCCCGCTCTGGCCAACGCCGAGTTCATCGGCGCCAGCAAAGGCAGCCTCGAACTGCGCAACTTTTACTTCAACCGTGACTTTCGCCAGCACGACGCACGCGACAAGGCGGAAGAATGGGCCCAGGGTTTTCTCCTACGCCTGGAGTCGGGTTATACCGATGGCACTGTGGGCGTGGGCCTCGACGCCACCGGCCTAATGGGCCTGAAACTCGACTCGGGCGATGGCACCGCGGGCAGCGGCCTGTTGCCGGCCGACCGTTCCGGCGGCTCGCAGGACGACTACTCGAAACTCGACCTGACCGCGAAGTTCAGAGCCTCCAAGAGCACCCTGCGAGTGGGCTCCCTGGCCTTTCGCAGCCCGATCGTTTCCTCGAACGACTCGCGCCTGCTGCCCGCAGCGTTCCGCGGCGCATTGCTGAATGTGCAAGAGATCGACAGGCTCAGCCTGCAGGGCGGCAAGATCGATCGCATCAAGGCCAACAACTCCACCGATTACACCGAAATGAGCGCCAACCGTATCGGCGGCAACAGCGATTCGTTCACCTTCGCTGGCGGCGATTACAAACTAACGCCAGAGCTGAGCCTGGGCCTGCACTACGGCCAGCTGCAAGACATCTACCAGCAGCACTACGGCACCTTGGCCTACCTCAAGCCTCTGGGCGCAGGCCAGTCGCTGAAAGCCGATCTGCGCTTCGCCAAGAGCCAGGAAGACGGCAACTTCCGCGACATCGACAACCAGGCCTTCGGCGCCATGTTCACCTACACCCTCGGCGGCCATGCCTTCGGCGCCGGCTACCAGCGCATGAGCGGCGACGATCCATTCCCGTACATCGCCAGCAGCGATCCCTACCTGGTCAACTTCATCCAGATCAACGACTTCGCCAACATCGACGAACGCTCCTGGCAGGCGCGCTACGACTACAACTTCGCCGCCATCGGCATACCCGGCCTGACCTTCATGAGCCGCTATGTCTCCGGCGACAACGTACAGCTTGGCGCCAGCAACGCCGGCAAGGAGTGGGAGCGCAACACCGACATCGCCTACGTCGTCCAGCAAGGCGCTCTGAAAAATCTCGGTGTCAAATGGCGTAATGCGACCGTGCGCTCGAACTTCGGCAACGACCTGAACGAGAACCGCCTGATTCTCAGCTACAGCCTGGCACTCTGGTAACCCGCTGCACGGCCGCCGGTCAGGCACCGCCGGCCCTTGGCTCTGCTCTTGTCAGCGCTTATCCGCAACCACCGGCAGCCACAAGCAACGCAGGGCCGAATAATCGCCACAGCCTGCGCCCAGCGACCACTCAATCGTTACAGCAACGCCGCGTGCATCGACTTTTCTTATCTCCGGTGCACGTTTTTATTAGTTGGACGTGCCAAGTACGCCGTTCAAGAATGCTGCACGGCCCATTTTCCATGAACGAGACCGTGCAGTGGCCACTCAACAGCCGTCGTAGCCTGCGTCTGACAGACCAGAGCATGACGCTCCGCCCAGAGGAACACTTCCGTGAATAGCCTGCTTCTGAACTGCGATATCGGCGAAAGCTTTGGCCCCTGGAAAATGGGCATGGACGCCGAGGTCATGCCCTACATCGACTGCGCCAACATCGCCTGCGGCTTCCACGCCTCGGACCCCAGCACCATGCGCAAGACCGTGGCCCTGGCCGTCAGCCATGGCGTGCGCATCGGCGCCCACCCGGGCTATCAAGACCTGGTCGGTTTCGGCCGTCGCTCGATGGACTGCTCGGCGCAGGAGGTCGAGGACCTGCTGCTCTACCAGATCGGCGCCCTCGAAGCGCTCTGCCGCAGCCAGGGCACTCGCGTCAGCTACGTCAAACCGCACGGTGCGCTGTACCAGGACATGATGCGCAAGCCGGACATCCTGCGCGCGGTCATGCGTGCCGTGGCCAGCTACGACAAGAGCCTGCCAGTGATGCTGATGAGCACCCGCGACAATCGTCAGGCGCAGGCCATCGGCGACGAATTCGGCATCACCCTGTGGTTCGAGGCCTTTGCCGACCGTGCCTACGATGCAGGCGGTTATCTGGTCGCGCGCAGCCAGCCCGGCGCGGTGCACCACGACAGCGACGTCATAGTCAACCAGGCCACCACACTGGCCAAAGGCGCTGCGCTGGTCGCCAGCGATGGCAGCGCCCTGCCGCTGCAAGCCCACACCCTGTGCGTGCATGGCGACAACGCCGGCTCGATCGCCGCGGTGCGGCGCATCCGCCAAGCCTTCGACGCATTGGCCCAGGCATGACTGCACGCGCCCCTGTGCCCCGGCTCGAAGTCGCCGGCATCGACAGCCTGATCCTGCGCCTGTTCGAGCGCATCGAAGAAAGCAACATGCCCTGGCTGCTGGCCGCCAGCCAGCGACTACGCAGCAGTTTCGGCGACGCTCTGATCGACCTGGTGCCGTCCTACACCACTCTGCTGCTGCACTACGACCTCGAACGCATCAGCGCGTCCCAGGCCCGCGAGCTGATCGCTCAGGCATTCGCCGGTCTGCAACCGGCCGATACCACAACTGGCCGGTGCCACGCCTTGCCGACCTGGTACCACCGCAGCGTCGGCCCGGAACTACCGCTGCTGGCCCAGCGCAGCGGCTTCAGCGAGGCCGAGGTCATTCGCCGCCACTGCAGCCATGAATACCAGGTTTTCGCCCTCGGTTTCGCGCCCGGCTTCGCCTTTATGGGCCTGGTCGAAGAAGCCCTGGCCACGCCCCGCCTGAGCACTCCGCGTAAACGCATCGCCCCCGGTAGCGTGGGCATCGCCGAACGTCAGACGGCGGTCTATCCGGTGGTCTCGCCCGGCGGCTGGAACCTGATCGGGCGCAGCCCAGCGCAGCTCTTCGATCGCGGCATCGAGGGTTACAGCCTGCTGCAGCCGGGCGACCGGGTGCGCTTCGAAGCCATCGAGCATGCCGAATTCATCCGTCTTGGCGGCGACGACAGTCCTCTGGAGATGACCCAATGAGCCACTCCCCCACGACTGGCGGATTGCGCGTCGAACGCAGTACACCCTTTATCCAACTGCAGGATGCCGGCCGCTTCGGGGTGCGCCACCTGGGTGTGACCCAGAGCGGCGCCCTGGACTGGATCTCCATGTACTGGGCCAACTGGTTGCTGGGCAATTCGCTCGGCGCCGCGGTGCTGGAAATTACCCTGGGCAATCTCAACCTGATCTGCGAACAGGACGCGTGCCTGGCCCTGACAGGTGCCGACCTCGGCGCCAGCCTGGACGGCCAGCCCCTGGCACCCTGGCGCAGCTTCAATGTTCGCCAGGGCCAGCAACTCAAGTTCGCCCAACCGCGACATGGTGCACGCGCCTACCTGGCGGCCCCCGGCGGTCTCAATGCCCCCAGCGTGCTCGGCAGCTGCGCCAGCATTGCCCGTGAGCAGCTGGGTGGTCTGCAGGGTAACGGCAAACCACTGGCGGCCGGCGAGCGGCTGACCTGGTCCTCGGCCGCACATCGGCAGCGCACCATGGATGAGCGACTGATTCCTGACTTCACGCCTTCGCCGCGCCTGCAATTGGTCTTGGGCGCACAAATCGGCGACTTCGCTGGGCAGAGCCTGTTCGACGTGTTCAACAGCGACTGGAAGCTTGACTCGCGCTCCGACCGCATGGGCATGCGCCTGCTCGGCCCACGATTGCAGTGCCGTCGCTCCAGCATGGTTTCCGAGGGAATTCCATTGGGCGCCGTGCAGGTGCCACCGGATGGCCAGCCAATTGTCCTGCTCAATGATCGGCAGACCATCGGCGGCTACCCGCGCCTCGGCGCCCTCACCCCCCAAGCCGTCGCGCGCCTGGCGCAGTGCCTGCCCGGCGAGGAGCTGCGCCTGGCACCGGTGCAGCAGGAGTCGGCGCAGGAGGCGCACCTGCGCCTGCTCAAGCAATGGCAGCAAGGCTAGCCGCCACCTCATCCGCTTTGTGGAGGCCTCGCCAGGCCCTGGCGCATGGCGAGGATGCCGAGTCGCGCATAGCCGACACCCCGGCAAATGCATTAAAGTCTAGGCCGTCGTTGCGCCTGGCACGACGTGCATCCCCCCATAAAGAGCCCAACGATGGAACACCGTGAAGCGCTTGTCGCGCTGCGACATT
>JBFKAF010000091.1:0-8996 GCA_041621735.1 Pseudomonas sp. | reverse complement strand
TGTTGCCGGGGATCGGCCGTGAGGTCAACGGTGCGAATCGCTGGATCGGCTTCGGCATGTTCAACGTGCAACCTTCCGAGTTGGCCAAGCTGTTCACCGTGCTGTTTCTGGCGGGCTACCTGGTGCGTCGGCAAGCTGAAGTGCGCGAGAAGCTGATCGGCTTTCTCAAACCACTGGCGGTGCTCGCGCCCATTGCCGGTCTGCTGCTGGCCGAGCCGGACTTCGGGGCGACCGTGGTGCTGGTCGGCGCGTCGATCGCCATGCTGTTCCTCGGCGGGGTCAATCTGTGGCGCTTCATCCCGCTGGCCGCCGGCGTATTGGCTGCCGGCGCCCTGGTAATGACGGGACAATCCTACCGCATGCAGCGTCTGACCAATTTCGTCGACCCCTGGGCTGACCAGTTCGGCGCCGGCTATCAGCTGAGTCAGGCGTTGATCGCTTTCGGCCGCGGCGAGTGGTTCGGGGTCGGCCTGGGCAACAGCGTGCAGAAGCAGTTCTACCTGCCGGAAGCGCACACCGACTTCGTCTTCGCCGTGCTCGCCGAAGAGCTGGGCATGGTCGGGGCGCTGGCCACCGTCGCCCTGTTCGTCTTCGTCAGCGTGCGTGCCCTGTACATCGGCCTATGGGCGGAGAAGGCCAAGCAGTTGTTCTCCGCTTACGTCGCCTACGGTCTGGCGTTCCTGTGGATTGGCCAGGTGCTGATCAATATCGGGGTCAACGTCGGCCTGCTGCCGACCAAGGGCCTGACCCTGCCGTTCCTCAGTTACGGCGGCAGTTCCCTGGTGATCTGCTGCGTCAGCCTGGCGCTGTTGCTGCGTATCGAGTGGGAGCGGCGCACCCAGCTGGGCAGCGAGGATACTGATTTCAAAGAGTCGGACTTCCTTGAGGGGCATGACGCCATGGAGGTGAAGCATGCCCGCTAATGTGCTGATCATGGCCGGTGGCACCGGTGGGCACGTATTCCCGGCGCTGGCCTGCGCGCGTGAGTTCCAGGCGCGCGGTTACCGTGTGCATTGGCTGGGTACGCCGCGGGGGATCGAGAACGAGTTGGTGCCGGCCGCCGGTTTGCCGCTGCATCTGATCGACGTCAGTGGCCTGCGCGGTAAAGGTAAGTTGTCCTTGCTCAAGGCGCCCCTGCAGTTGCTCAAGGCGCTGTTTCAGGCGCGCAAAGTGGTGCGTGAGCTGCAGCCGGTCTGCGTGCTCGGCATGGGCGGTTATGTCACCGGTCCCGGCGGCTTGGCCGCCAGGCTGTGCGGCGCGCCCTTGATCATTCACGAGCAGAACGCCGTGGCCGGTACCGCCAACCGCAGCCTGGTGCCGTTCGCCAGTCGCGTCTGCGAGGCCTTCCCGAATACCTTCCGCGCTTCGGCCAAGCGCCGCACTACCGGTAACCCGGTGCGCGAGGAACTGTTCCTGGAAACCCCGCGTGACTCGCTGCTCAATCGCCGGCCGCGTCTGTTGGTGCTGGGCGGCAGCCTGGGGGCCGAGCCGCTGAACAAATTACTGCCGCAAGCCCTGGCTGGGCTGCCGGCCGAGTTGCGCCCCGAGGTGTTCCATCAGGCGGGCAAGCGGCACGATGCAGTGACTGGCGAACGTTATCGCGCGGTGGGCGTCGAAGCGCAGGTCGCGCCTTTTATCAAGGACATGGCGCGCGCCTACGCCTGGGCCGATCTGGTGGTGTGCCGCGCCGGTGCCTTGACCGTCAGCGAGCTGGCCGCCGCCGGGTTGCCGTCCTTCTTGGTGCCGTTGCCCCATGCGATCGACGATCACCAGACGCAAAACGCCGGCTATCTCGCCAGCGAGGGCGCCGCTGTTCTTCTGCCGCAAGGCACCACTGACGCCGCCACGCTGGCCGCACAGTTGACCGAGGTTTTGATGCACTCCGAACGATTGAACGAAATGGCCAGCACCGCGCGGCGTCTGGCCAAGCCCGATGCCACCCGCAGCGTGGTCGAGATTTGCCTGGAGGTGGCCCGTGGTTGAGAGCCAGAAAGCATTCCCGCAGCCGGAAATGCGCCGGATTCGGCGCATCCACTTCGTCGGTATCGGCGGCGCCGGTATGTGCGGCATCGCCGAGGTGCTGCTGAATCTCGGCTACCAGGTGTCCGGCTCCGACCTGAAGGGCTCGGCGGTGACCGAGCGCCTGCAGAAGTTCGGGGCAGAGATTTTTATCGGGCACCGTGCCGAGAACGCCGAGAACGCCGATGTATTGGTGGTTTCCAGTGCGGTTAACACCTCTAATCCGGAAGTGGCGATCGCCCTTGAACGGCGCGTTCCCGTGGTGCCGCGAGCCGAGATGCTCGCCGAGCTGATGCGTTACCGCCACGGCGTCGCGGTCGCCGGTACTCACGGCAAGACCACCACCACCAGCCTCTTGGCCTCGGTGTTCGCGGCCGGTGGCCTGGACCCGACCTTCGTGATTGGCGGTCGTCTGAATGCCGCCGGCACCAACGCCCAGCTCGGCACCAGCCGCTATCTGATTGCCGAGGCCGATGAGAGCGACGCCAGTTTCCTGCATCTGCAGCCGATGGTCGCGGTAGTCACCAACATCGACATGGACCACATGAGCACCTACGAGGGTGACTTCAACCGGTTGAAGAAAACCTTCGTCGAGTTCCTGCATAACCTGCCGTTCTACGGCCTGGCCGTGGTCTGCGTGGACGATCCGGTGGTGCGCGAGATTCTGCCCCAGGTGGCGCGCCCGATCATGACCTACGGTTTCGACGAAGGCGCCGATGTGCGGGCGATCAATGTGCGCCAGCAAGGCATGCTGACCCATTTCACCGTGCTGCGTCGCGACCGCGAGCCGCTCGACGTGTCGGTCAACATGCCGGGTAATCACAACGTACTGAACGCCCTGGCGACCATCGCCATCGCCACCGACGAAGGCATCAGCGATGAGGCCATTGTGCAAGGCTTGTCGGGCTTTGAAGGGGTGGGTCGACGCTTTCAGGTCTACGGCGATCTGCCGGTGGACGGCGGCAGCGTGATGCTGGTCGACGACTACGGTCACCACCCACGCGAAGTCGCCGCGGTGATCAAGGCCGTGCGTGGCGGTTGGCCGGAGCGGCGCCTGGTGATGGTCTACCAGCCGCATCGCTTCAGCCGCACCCGCGACCTGTACGACGATTTCGTCCAGGTGCTGGGCGAAACCAATGTGCTGTTGCTGATGGAGGTCTATCCGGCCGGCGAGGAGCCGATTCCCGGGGCGGACAGTCGACAGCTGTGTCACAGCATTCGCCAGCGCGGCCAGCTCGATCCGATTTACATCGAGCGTGGCGTCGAACTGGCACCGCTGATCAAGCCGCTGCTGCGTGCCGGCGACATCCTGCTCTGTCAGGGCGCCGGCGATATCGGCGGCCTCGCGCCCCAGCTGTTGCAGAGCCCCTTATTCGCCGTGGCCACAGGTGAGTCGAAATGAGTGCCGATAGCTTGCAATCCCAGGTTCCGCTCACGGCCTTCGGCCGCGTGGCGGTATTGTTCGGCGGCAAGAGCGCCGAGCGCGAGGTCTCGCTGAAATCCGGCAAAGCCGTGCTGCAAGCCCTGCAAGGCGCTGGCGTGGATGCCTTCGGTATCGATGTCGGCGATGACTTCCTGCAGCGCCTGCTCAGCGAGAAAGTCGACCGGGCCTTTATCGTCCTGCATGGCCGCGGTGGTGAAGACGGCAGCATGCAAGGGCTGCTCGAGTGCGCCGGTATTCCTTATACCGGCAGCGGCATTCTGGCCTCTGCCCTGGCCATGGACAAATTGCGTACCAAGCAGGTCTGGCAGAGCCTGGGCCTGCCGACTCCGCGTCATGCGGTGTTGGCCAGTGCCGAGGATTGCCGTGCCGCTGCGGCTGAGCTGGGCTTTCCGCTGATCGTCAAACCCGCGCATGAGGGTTCGAGCATCGGCATGGCCAAGGTCGCCGATGTCGAGGCGTTGATTCGCGCCTGGCAAGACGCCAGTCAATACGACGCGCAGGTGTTGGTCGAGCAATGGATTCACGGCCCCGAGTTCACCATCGCCACCCTGCGTGGCCAGGTGCTGCCGCCGATTGCCCTGGGTACCCCGCACAGTTTCTACGACTACGACGCCAAGTACCTGGCCAATGACACCCAGTACCGCATTCCCTGCGGCCTCGATGCGAGCAAGGAAGAGGAGTTGAAGGCGTTGTCCGCGCGGGCTTGCGAGGCCGTGGGCAGTCAGGGCTGGGCACGGGTCGACGTGATGCAGGATGAGCGGGGGCAGTTCTGGCTGCTGGAGGTCAACACCGTGCCGGGCATGACCGATCACAGCCTGGTGCCGATGGCCGCAGCGGCTGCCGGTCTGGACTTTCAACAGCTGGTGTTGGCGATTCTCGCCGACAGTCTCGAGGCTCGGGGTTAAGCCATGGGCGCCATCCTTCGTCATCAGCCAGGTTCTGCGCGCACGCCGTTGCGCGGCAAGCCTGTGCCGCGCGGCGCCAGCCGCATGGTGGCCAAGGAGCCGATTGGCATGCGCTTGCCCAGGCCGAATTTCGACCTGCTCAAGCGCATCACCTGGCCACTGTTGCTGGTGGTGCTGGGCGTTGGTGCTTATGAGCTGGCGCAACGTCTATTGCCTTACGCCGACCGGCCGATCAGCAAGATCAGCGTCGAGGGCGACCTCAGCTACATCAGCCAGCAGGCCGTGCAGCAGCGTATTGCGCCTTTCGTTACGGCGAGCTTTTTCAGTGTCGACCTGCAAGGCATGCGTGGCGAGCTGGAGCAGATGCCCTGGATCGCCACGGCCAACGTGCGCCGGGTGTGGCCGGATCAGGTGCTGGTGCACCTGGAGGAGCAGCTGCCGATCGCCCGTTGGGGTGATGAGGCGCTACTGAATAACCAGGGCCAGGCGTTCGCGCCGCGAGAGCTGGCGCATTACGAACACTTGCCGCAGTTGTATGGCCCGAAACGCGCGCAACAGCAGGTGATGCAGCAATACCAGGTGCTGAGTCAGATGCTCCGGCCGTTGGGTTTCTCCGTGGCGCGCCTGGAACTGCGTGAGCGCGGTAGCTGGTTCCTCTCTACCGGTCAGGGCATCGAGCTGTTGTTGGGGCGCGATCATCTGGTGGAGAAGATGCGCCGCTTCATCGCCATCTACGACAAGGTGCTGAAAGCGCAACAAACGAATATCGCGCGGATCGATCTGCGTTACGCCAACGGCCTGGCCGTGGCGTGGCGCGAGCCGGTTGCGCCCGCGGCGGCCGACAGCGCCGTCGTGCAGTGAATCAGGAGAAGGCGAGAGACATGGCAAACGTGCAGAGCGGCAAGATGATCGTCGGTCTCGACATCGGTACCTCCAAGGTGGTGGCGCTGGTGGGCGAGGTGACGGCCGATGGCCAGTTGGAAATCGTCGGCATCGGCACCCATCCGTCGCGCGGCCTGAAGAAGGGTGTGGTGGTGAATATCGAATCCACCGTGCAGTCGATTCAACGCGCGGTGGAAGAGGCGCAGTTGATGGCCGGTTGCCGGATTCACTCGGCCTTCGTCGGCTTGGCGGGCAACCACATCCGCAGCCTGAACTCGCACGGCATCGTCGCCATCCGTGATCGCGAAGTCAGTTCGGCCGACCTGGAGCGCGTACTGGATGCTGCCCAGGCGGTGGCCATTCCCGCGGATCAGCGGGTCCTGCACACCTTGCCGCAGGATTACGTGATCGATAACCAGGAAGGCGTGCGCGAGCCGCTGGGCATGTCCGGCGTGCGCCTGGAAGCCAAGGTGCATGTGGTGACCTGTGCGGTCAACGCGGCGCAGAACGTCGAGAAGTGCGTGCGTCGTTGCGGCCTGGAGATCGACGACATCATCCTCGAGCAACTGGCGTCGGCCTACGCGGTGCTCACCGAGGATGAAAAAGAGTTGGGTGTGTGCCTGGTCGACATCGGCGGCGGCACCACCGACATCTGCATCTTCACCGAAGGGGCGATTCGCCACACCGCGGTGATTCCGATTGCCGGCGACCAGGTCACCAACGACATCGCCATGGCGCTACGCACGCCGACCCAGTACGCCGAAGAAATCAAGATTCGCTACGCCTGCGCCCTGGCCAAGCTGGCCGGTGCCGGCGAGACCATCAAGGTGCCCAGCGTCGGCGACCGGCCGCCGCGTGACCTGTCCCGGCAGTCGCTGGCCGAGGTGGTCGAGCCGCGCTACGACGAGCTGTTCACCCTGATTCAGGCTGAGCTGCGGCGCAGTGGTTACGAGGATCTGATCCCGGCCGGGATCGTGCTCACCGGCGGTACCGCGAAGATGGAAGGCGCCGTCGAGCTGGCCGAGGAAATCTTTCATATGCCGGTGCGCCTCGGTGTGCCCCACAGCGTCAAGGGACTGGCCGATGTGGTGCGCAACCCTATCTATTCCACAGGCGTGGGCCTGTTGCTGTACGGCCTGCAAAAGCAGGCCGACGGCGTCTCCATGTCTGGTGTCGGCAGTTACAGCGATGAACCCATTACACCTGTATTCGAGCGTCTGAAACGCTGGGTACAGGGCAATTTCTGATGTTAAACGGCGTGTGCAGTAGGCGTTACAACTAGAAAGGAAGGAGAGGGAAAATGTTCGAGCTCGTAGACAGCGCTCCGCTTAGTGCGGTTATCAAGGTCATAGGTGTCGGTGGTGGCGGCGGTAACGCCGTTAATCACATGGCGTCCAGCAACATCGAAGGCGTCGAGTTCATCTGCGCCAACACCGATGCGCAGGCACTGAAAAACATCGGTGCGCGCACCGTGCTGCAACTCGGCCCAGGCGTGACCAAGGGGTTGGGTGCCGGTGCCAACCCGGAAGTCGGCCGTCAGGCTGCCCTGGAGGATCGCGAGCGTATCGCCGAAGTCCTGCAGGGTTGCGATATGGTCTTCATCACCACGGGCATGGGCGGTGGTACCGGTACCGGTGCCGCGCCGGTGATTGCCGAAGTGGCCAAGGAAATGGGCATTCTCACCGTTGCGGTGGTGACCCGTCCGTTCCCGTTCGAAGGTCGCAAGCGCATGCAAATCGCCGACGAGGGCATTCGTGCGCTGTCGGAAAGCGTCGATTCGTTGATCACCATCCCTAACGAAAAGCTGCTGACCATCCTCGGTAAAGACGCCAGCTTGCTGTCGGCTTTCGCCAAGGCGGACGATGTGCTGGCCGGTGCCGTACGCGGCATCTCCGACATCATCAAGCGTCCAGGGATGATCAACGTCGATTTCGCCGACGTGAAAACCGTGATGAGCGAAATGGGCATGGCGATGATGGGCACCGGCTGCGCCAGCGGTCCGAATCGCGCCCGTGAAGCCACCGAGGCGGCGATTCGCAACCCGTTGCTGGAAGACGTCAACCTGCAGGGCGCGCGTGGCATCCTGGTGAACATCACCGCCGGGCCTGACCTGTCCCTGGGTGAGTACTCCGACGTCGGTAGCATCATCGAGCAGTTCGCCTCCGAGCACGCCACGGTCAAAGTGGGTACCGTGATCGATCCGGATATGCGTGAAGAGTTGCACGTGACCGTGGTTGCCACTGGTCTGGGCGCGCGTATGGAAAAGCCGGTCAAGGTGGTCGATAACACCATGCAGGTCACGGCTGCTTCGTCGGCCTCGGCTACTCCGGCAGCCCCTGCGCGTAGCGAACAGAGTGTCAATTACAAGGACTACGAGCGCCCCACGGTGCAGCGCCAGAGCCACTCCGGCGCAGCTACTGCGGCCAAGCTGAACGCGCACGATGATCTGGATTACCTGGACATCCCGGCGTTCTTGCGGCGTCAGGCCGATTGATGGAGTGTATCAGGAGCATGGAATCGATTGGTGTTCAGCAAGGGCCGGTTCTGCTATTATCGCCGGCCATTGTTGAAAACAATTCGCAACTAGCGCTATAGCGGCCAAGCCATGATCAGACAACGCACCCTGAAGAACATTATCCGCGCCACTGGCGTCGGCCTGCATTCCGGGGAGAAGGTATACCTGACCCTGAAGCCGGCACCTGTGGACACCGGTATCGTGTTCCGTCGTACCGACCTTGATCCCGTGGTGGAAATTCCCGCGCGGGCGTGCAATGTCGGTGAAACCACCATGTCGACCACCTTGGTCAATGGTGACGTCAAGGTGGATACGGTAGAGCACCTGCTTTCGGCCATGGCTGGCCTGGGCATCGATAACGCCTACGTCGAGCTCTCCGCGTCCGAAGTACCGATCATGGATGGCAGTGCCGGTCCTTTCGTATTCCTGATCCAGTCCGCAGGTCTGCAAGAGCAGGACGCCCATAAGAAGTTCATCCGCATCATCCGCGAGGTCACGGTTGAAGAGGGCGACAAGCGCGCCACCTTCGTGCCTTTCGAGGGGTTCAAGGTGAGCTTCGAGATCGATTTCGATCACCCGGTTTTCCGCAATCGCACCCAGTCGGCCAGCGTGGATTTTTCCAGCACCTCTTTCGTCAAAGAGGTCAGTCGGGCGCGTACCTTCGGTTTCATGCGCGACATCGAGTTCCTCCGTTCGCAGAACCTGGCGCTCGGCGGCAGCGTGGACAACGCCATCGTGGTGGATGAGTACCGTGTATTGAACGAAGACGGCCTGCGTTACGAGGACGAGTTCGTCAAACACAAGATTCTCGATGCCATCGGCGACCTCTACCTGCTCGGTAACAGCCTGATTGGTGAGTTCCGTGGCTTCAAGTCGGGGCATGCATTGAACAATCTTCTGCTGCGCACTTTGATCGAGCAGCCGGATGCCTGGGAAATGGTCACCTTCGACGATGTCAAGACGGCGCCAATTTCTTATATGCGCCCGGCTGCAGCCGTGTAATCAAGACCCTTCCTTTCTGATTCGAGGCCACCCCTGGGGTGGCCTCTTTTTTTTGTGCGCCCGGCAGGGCGCATTCACTCGGAGGTGTAAGTCCTCCACACACCCGGCAAGGGGAAGTGTTAGCCAGAGGCAAGGGTGTCGCGGGTGACTGCGAATCTGAAGGAAGTCCGAGGCAAAGCGCTGGCCTGACGAACAGGAAGCGGATACGAGGCGACGCATCGGGGTAAGG
>JBFKAF010000090.1:0-9002 GCA_041621735.1 Pseudomonas sp. | reverse complement strand
CGTTGCCGCCGAGGTGTAAGTGAGCGAGGTAGTTCATCTGCTGGAGCTTACCCGGTCGGCACGGATTGGGCAGCGGCTTTTATCAGCCCCGTCGATGAGCACTATCGGCGCAAACGAACTCTATATCGCCAGGGCCCGATATAGAGTTCGCTGCATCGCGATATAGCGCTACAGCACCCCCTGGAACCCCTGAAGATGCCCATCGATATCGATGAAGTAATCAAAGCCCTGGCCCACCCGGTGCGCCGCGACATCCTCCATTGGCTGAAAGATCCGCAGGTCTATTTCGCCGACCAGGAGCACCCGCTGGAGATCGGCGTGTGTGCCGGCAAGATCGACCAGCGCACCGGCCTGTCGCAATCGACGGTGTCCGCCCACCTGGCAACCCTGCAGCGGGCTGGTTTGGTTAGCTGCAAGAAAATCGGCCAGTGGCACTTCTTCAAACGCAACGAAGACTGCATCCAGGCCTTCCTGCGGCATATCAGCCACGAGCTGTAACGCACTGCCCAGATTTGTCACCCACACAGCAACACCCGAGCTCGCGCTCACCCATACCCTGACTGAGGAACTCCCGATGCCTACGCTTTTCGACCCGATAAAGATCGGCGAACTGCAACTCGCCAACCGCATCATCATGGCGCCCCTGACCCGCTGCCGCGCCGATGCAGGCCGTGTGCCCAATGCCTTGATGGCCGAGTATTACGTACAACGTGCCTCGGCCGGGCTGATCATCAGCGAAGCCACCGCGGTCACGCCGATGGGCGTCGGCTATGCGGACACCCCGGGCATCTGGTCGGCCGAACAGGTGCGCGGCTGGAGCAACATCACCAAGGCGGTACACGCCCACGGCGGCAAGATCGTCCTGCAGCTGTGGCACGTCGGGCGCATCTCCGACCCCGTCTATCTCGACGGCGAAGCCCCGGTGGCGCCCAGCGCCATCGCCGCCAAGGGCCACGTCAGCCTGCTGCGGCCGTTGCGCGACCACCCGGTGCCGCGCGCCCTGGAGACCGAGGAAGTCGCCGACATCGTCGAGGCCTACCGTCAGGGCGCGGAGAACGCCAAGGCCGCCGGCTTCGACGGCGTGGAGATCCACGGTGCCAACGGTTACCTGCTCGACCAGTTCCTGCAGGACAGCACCAACCAGCGCAGCGACCGCTACGGCGGCTCGATCGAGAACCGCGCGCGCCTGTTGCTGGAAGTCACCGATGCGGCGATCGACGTCTGGGGCGCCGGCCGGGTCGGCGTGCACCTGGCGCCGCGCGGAGACTCCCAGGACATGGGCGACTCCAACCCCAAGGAGACCTTCAGCTACGTCGCCAGCGAGCTGGGCAAGCGCGGTATCGCCTTTATCTGCGCCCGCGAGAAGGAAGCCGACGACAGCCTGTCGCCCAGCCTCAAGCAAGCCTTCGGCGGCGTGTTCATCGCCAACGAGCGCTTCACCAAGGACCAGGCCAACGCCTGGCTGGCAGACGGCAAGGCCGATGCCGTGGCCTTCGGCATCCCCTTCATCGCCAACCCCGACCTGCCGGAACGCCTGGCCGAGGATGCGCCGTTGAACGAGCCACAGCCGGAGACCTTCTATGGCGCAGGCCCGGTGGGCTATATCGACTATCCACGACTGTAAGCGCCGGGGCACTGTTCCAACGCGCAGAAAAAAGCCCGCTCACTGAGAGCGGGCTTATTCGTCGGCGCCAGCCTCAGCGGGCGTCGATCTGCTGCTGCAGGTTCTGCACCTGCCCTTGCAGGGTGCTGATGCTGCGCGTCATCTGGGCGCGGAAGGCATCGAACTCGGCGGTATTGTTTTTCGGCGCCGGGCGGTTTTCCAGGTCGCTTTTGAGTACCAGTAGGTCCTGTTCCAGGCGGCCGATGGCCTGGTTCGGGTTGCCTATCTTCTTCAATGCCTCAACCTCGCCACTCAGGCTCTTGAGTTGCCCCTCGAGCTTGCTCACGCCGGCTTGCGCGGATTTCAGCGCGGCCTGCTCGCTTTTCAACGCCGCCTGCGCACTGCTCAGGCTCTTTAGTTGGCCATCGAACTGGCTGGTCGCGCCTTGCTGGGTCTTCAGTTCGGCCGCCACTTGCTCGATCGACTTGCCCTGGGCGCCCTGCTGGCTGGCGACAGCCTGCTGCTGCTTGCTCAACTCGGCCAGCTTGTTCTCCAGCTGCCTGACCTGCAGCTTGAGCGCTTCGCTACCGCTGGTGACCGTGGATTCGGTGGCGACCACCTTGCCGGATATATCCTGGATGCGCCCGGCGGCCTCCTCGCTGATGCGCCCGAAACTTTCCTGGGTGGCGACCAGCTGCAACTGCATCAGGTTGATTTGCTGAAAGCTCCACCAGCCCAGACCACCTAAGGCAAAGGTCAGCGCGCCGACCAACGCCCACAGCGGCCCGGTGCTGGCGGTTTTGACCGGCGCCAGCGCAGCGCCGCGACCATAGGCGGGAGTACGCGTCGCCGGCTCGCGGTGATCCGCATCGAGATCGTCGCGATCACGCGCGTCTGTGGTCAGGCTGGGCACATGATCGAGTTCGTCGTGGGCATCGTTACGCATGGATAAACCTTCAAGAAAACGTCGAGGGAGCTAAATGTCGCGCAGTATAACGGTTCGCGCGCCGTGCTTCAGCGCCGCGCCAAGCCAGGGCAATACGCACCGATGAAGGGCGCCGCCTGAGCTCATCGACCCGCTCTGGGCCGCACAGTTCCAGCCCGAGCAGACTGGTACAGGCTTTGCAGTCGCTGTATGGGCGCCCTCAGTGGCGCGCGGCAAAACCTTCACTCGGGCGCACCCCAGGCACAACCCTGGTCCGCTCACGTCAACCACAGGGAAAGCCCATGGAACTGAACAAAGCGCTCTTGGATTGCATGCAGGCTCTGCGCCGACGCCTGCGCGCCGAATTGGCGGTGGATATCCGTCTGAGCCAGCACGACGCGATCAACGCGATGCTCAGCGCCTGCCTCAGCTCGTCCGACGAGGAAACCCGACTATTGGGACAGCGCCTCGCCCAGCTCAGTGACAGCCCGTTCAGCCTCGCGGTCGAGACAGCTGCACCTGTCGTGCAATCGCTCACGCTGCTGGCAGATCCGGCAAAAACCGCACCTGTGTCTGCTTCGGTGCGCATCTACCGGGGACAGCGGGTCTACCTCTGACTAGGATCCGCTCGGGTGATGGGCTTTCCACCACTGGCAGAACTCATCCAGCGCGGTCCACACACTGACCTGCGGCTGATAGTCCAGGTATTGCCGGGCCAGACTGATATCCAGGGAGAAGTCCTTGGCCATCGCCGCCACGCCCAGGCGAAACAGGGTCGGCTCCGGGCGCCCCGGCAATAGCCTGCAGACCCCTTCATTGAGCGCCGCCGCGGCATACACCAGGGCGAAGGGGCGGTGCCGGGTCACCGGCGGCACGTCCATCTGCCGCAGCATGTAGTTGATCACGTCCCAGGGCGGCACCGGCGCGCCATTGCTGATGTTGTACGCCCTGCCCAGAGCCGGGCCGGCGGCCAGCAACGCGCTGAACAAGGCGTCGTTGAGATTCTGCACGCTGGTGAAGTCGACCTTGTTCAGGCCGTTGCCGATGATCGACAAATGGCCCTTGCGCTGCATGTTGAGCATCCGCGGAAAGATACTGGTGTCGCCCGCCCCGATAACCGAGCGCGGCCGTAATGCCAGCACCTCCAGGCCGAACTCCTGGGCGCCGAACACCTGCTGCTCGGCCAGGTACTTGGTCTTGCCGTAATGATCGAAGAAGCGCTTGGGCACCTGCTCTTCCTTGATCGCCACATGGGCGTGGCCGTCGAAATAGATCGAGGGCGAAGACAGGTGCACCAAGCGTTTCACGTGCTGCTTCAGGCAACCTTCGACGACGTTCTCGGTCACCGTGACATTGCCCTGGTGAAACAGCTCATAGCTGCCCCAGAAGCCCACGGCCCCGGCGCAATGCACCACCGCTTCGACGTCCTGGCAGAGTCGCTGGACCAGTTCCGGGTCGGACAAATCGCCCTGAATAAACTCGGCGCCGCGCTTGACCAAGTGCTCGACGCCCTCGGCGCGGCGGCCGTTGACCCGCACATCCAGGCCCTGCTCCAGGGCAAAGCGGGCGAACCGTCCGCCGATGAAACCACTTGCACCGGTTACCAGAATCTTCATCGCCACTCCCCAGTTGCCTTCGGTCGTCTGCGCACTCTAGCAGTCCCGGCAATGGGTCGCCGTGTCGTAGCACGCCAGAACAGCGACCGGGCAATCCACTCGGCCAGCCCCCAATGGCTGTAGCGACTACGCTGTTAGCCAGCGCGATCTCGCCCCGACAGGAGCCCACCATGGCCACGCACAACTGGATGATCTACGGCGCCAACGGTTACACCGGCCACCTGCTGGCCGCCGAGGCGCAACGCCAGGGCCTGACGCCGATCCTGGCCGGGCGCAATCCGGCGGCGGTGCATGCGTTGGGCAGCCTGCTGGGCCTGGAGTGCCGGATCTTCGACATTCGGCAGCACGAGCGGGCGTGCGCGGCACTGGCCGATGTCGCGGTGCTCGCCCACTGCGCGGGCCCCTTCTCCGCTACCAGCGCGCCTATGCTCGACGCCTGCCTGGCCAGTGGCTGCCACTACCTCGACATTAGCGGCGAGATCGCCGTATTCGAGGCCGCCCATGCCCGTGACGCGCAGGCCCGCCTACAGGGCGTGGTGGTCTGCCCCGGCGTCGGCTTCGACGTGATCCCCAGCGACTGCCTGGCCGCCTGCCTGCATCAGGCGCTGCCGGATGCCAGTCACCTGGCGCTGGGATTCGACAGCGCCAGCGGCCTGTCACCAGGCACCGCGAAAACCACAATCGAAGGACTCAAGTTCGGCGGCAAGGTCCGCCGAGCCGGGATCATCACCGACGTGCCGCTGGGCTACCTGCGCCGCTCGATAAACTTCGGCCGCGGCGAGAAGTCCGCGGTGAACATCCCCTGGGGCGACGTCGCGACGGCTTACTACTCCACCGGCATCGGCAACATCGAGGTGTATATTCCTGCCCCCGCTGCGCTGGCCATCGGCATGCGCCTGCTCGACCCGCTACGTCCGCTGCTGGGCCGGGCCGGCGTGCAGCAGAGCCTCAAACGCCTGCTCGGCAAGCGTGTACGGGGGCCCGATCAGGCCAACCGCGAGCGCCAGCGCACCTGGCTGTGGGGCGAGGCGCGCAACGCCGCCGGCGAACACAAGACGGCGCGCCTGCAGACCGCCAACGGCTACGAGGTGACCGTACACGGCACGCTGCTGGCGGTGCGCCACCTGCTCGACTACAACGGCCGGGGCGGTTATTTCACCCCCTCGCAACTGTTCGGTGAGCGCTGCGTCGAGCAGTTGCCCGGCTCGGGAACAATTGTACTCACCTAGCCTCCACTCACTCGCAACCGCGCCTCTCATCCGACAGACGCCCGCTTGAGGGTGGACTGCAACGCGCGCCCCCGCAGTGAGCCACCCAGACTCGAAGTTGCACCGTCCCTCCTCTGGCAAGCGAGTTGTGCAGCGCCGCACAGCCGAGCGCCACGCTCGCCCCGCCTCTCTCACCCATAACCCTGATGCCATCCCGGCGCGCCTTTGCGTATTGGCCCAGCCTGCGGCGCTTTCGCTGTCGCGCCTGCACGGCAGGCCTCGGCCGAGGCGATCAGTATCTTTTACGCTCGTTAATTTAATTGCACGAATATTGCAGTATTTCAAACACCCATAGCGATCTGTCACCCTTCTACCCACGGAGCCCCATCCATGTCGTTACGCCTGAAGCTTGCGCTGAGTTATCTGATTATTGGTCTGCTTCCGGTCCTGGCCATGGCGTTCACCGTGTACCATCAGGCCAGTCGGGCCCTGCAGGAGCAGACCCTGAACGCCCTGGAAGCCGTAGCGAATATCAAACAACAGCAACTGCAGGACAACTGGCAATCCCGGCGTAACCAGCTCAATACGCTGGCCAACAACCTCGGTACCAGCTACCTCGGCCTGGACAGCCAGGCGCTGATCAGCGCCGCCAACTATGACAGGGCGATCTTCGAGAACTTCATTGAAACCTTCGGCTACCGCGAGCTGAAGCTGATCTCCAGCGAAGGCAAGGTGGTATTCAGCGTGCTGCGTGGCGATGACTACCAGCAAAACCTCAGCGACAGCCGCTGGCGCGATACGCCCATGGCCCGCCTGGCTCTGCTCGGCCTGGATCGCCAGGGCGCGCTGATCGGCGACCTGGCGGTCAACCCGCAGACCGGCGAGCCGAGCCAGTTCCTGGTCGCGCCGGTACTCAGCGAGGGCCAGCTGCAGGCCCTGTTGATGCTGGAGTTACCCATCGCCCCACTGAACAGCGTGATGCAAACCCGCCAGGGCCTCGGCAAGGCGGGGGAAACCTACCTGGTCGGTGCGGACGGCCTGCTGCGTTCCGACTCGGTGCGCTTCGCCGAACAGCAGGTCCTGCGCGGCGAACGACAGGCCTCGCCACTGTCAGGCCAGGCCATCAGCCTGGCACTGCAAGGTCAGCAGGGTCGCCTGAGCGAACCGGGCCTCGATGGCCTGCCCGCACTCAAGGCCTTCGTTCCGCTGCAGGTCGGCGAACAACGCTGGGCGCTGATCGCCGAGATGGATCAAGCCCAGGCCTTTGCCCCGGTGCGCGGACTGATGTGGCAGGTACTGCTGCTGGGCCTGGCGACCATAGTGGCTGTGGCACTGGCCACCTGGCTGATCAGTCGTAGCGTGATGCGCCCGCTGGGCGGCGAACCGAGCAACATGGCCGACCTGGCGCGGCGTCTGGCAGCCGGTGAGCTGCGTCTGGCGGTCGGGGAGCAAAACCACAGCGGCCTGATGCAGGCCTTGCACGAGATGGCCGCCGCCTGGCGCGAGGTGATCGAACGGCTGCGCCAGGCCAGCCAGGCGGTGGGCGATGCCAGCGGTGACATTCTCGGCGCCGCCGGACGCACCAGCAGCAGCCTGGACCAGCAGCAGGAAGCCCTGGGGATGGTGGTCAGTGCGGTCGACCAGATGGCCGCCACCGTACAGGAGATCGCCGCCAACGCCAGCCAGAGTGCCGATGGCAGCGCCGCCGCCCGCGAGGCCTTCGCCACCATGCAGGCCACCCTGCAGCGCATGATCGGCCGCCAGGATCAACTCCTCGGCGGCCTGCGCCAGGCCGACCGAGTGGTGCAGGCGCTGGCCGGCGACAGCCAGCAGATCGGCTCGGTGCTGGAGGTGATTCGCGGCATCGCCGAACAGACCAACCTGCTCGCCCTCAACGCCGCCATCGAGGCCGCGCGCGCCGGCGAGCAGGGTCGCGGCTTTGCCGTGGTCGCCGACGAGGTGCGCAACCTGGCCATGCGCACCCGCACCGCCACCGAAGAGATCGTGCAGATCATTGGCGCGCTCGGCGACTCCTCCAGCGAGGCGCTCACCAGCATGCAGGGTTCCACCGAGCAGGCTCGCGCCCTGGAAGAGGAAACCCAGGCGGTACTCGGCTCCCTCAGCCACCTCGATGACTCGTTGCAGACTGTGCATGCCCTGGCGTTCCAGATTGCCGCCGCCGCCGAGGAGCAGGCCTCGACCACCCAGGAGGTCAACCAGCACATGCACCGCCTGCATGCCATGACCGGGGAGAACCGCCAGACCGCCGCGCATACCCGCGATTGCGGCGAACACCTGCAGAAGGTCGCGGGTAGCCAGGAGCAATTGGTGGCGCACTTCCAACTTTAACCGTCGGGTGCAACCAGGCAGACCCGCGCGGCGCGTTGCAGCTGAGCGGTGAGGCTGGTCAGCAGCTCACCGCCATTGCGCCAGTGATGCCAATACAGCGGCACGTCCAGCGGACGCCCAGGGAGGATTTCGACCAACGCGCCGCTGGCCAGCTCCTGCTCGACCTGCAACTCGGGCACCAGCCCCCAGCCGAAGCCCGCACAGGCCAGGCGCACGAACCCCTCCGAAGACGGACATAGATGGTGGGCAAAGCCGCCCTGTACGCCCAGCCCGCTCAAATAACGATGCTGCAACAGGTCGTCCGGACCGAAGACAATCGCCGGAACCCGGGCCAGTTGCTGCGCCTCGACCCCGTGCGGGAAATGCCGGGCGATGAAAGCCGGGCTGGCCAGGGCACGATAGCGCATGGCCCCCAACAACAATGAGCGCGCCCCGGCGACCGGGCGCTCGGCGCCACACACGCAAGCCGCCACCTCGCCCGCGCGCATGCGCTTGAGGCCGACATCCTGATCCTCCACCACCAGATCCAGCAGCACCCGATGGCTGGCGCAGAACTCCCCCAGCGCCTGCGCCCACCAGGTGGCCAGACTGTCGGCATTCAGGGCGATGCGCAGGCGTTCCGGCACACCCTGCTCATCCAGCGCCGGCACCTGCGCCTGCAGGTCACGCTCCAAGAGGCGCACCTGCTGCACATGGTTGAGCAGGCGCCGACCGACGTCCGTCGGTACCGGGGGCGTGACCCGCACCAGCACCGGCTGGCCGACCCGTGCCTCGAGCAACTTGACCCGCTGCGACACGGCCGACTGCGACAGCCCTAACACCTGGGCGGCGCGTTCGAATCCGGCCTGCTCGACGACGGCGGCCAAGGCGGCGAGTAATTTGTAATCGAACAAATCAATTCTCCTAATGTGCGATCAGGAACATTTGTTTTCCTTATACAGCCAGACGCAACAGACTGGCTACCACCCCACCCTGCCACCCAAGGACATCAGCATGACCGGCGAGACTTCGCTCCCCACCCTACTGCGGAGCATGAGCCCAACCCTGAACGACGGCGACTACGTGTTTTGCTGCCTGGCAGATGCCACGCCACCGGCCGACCTGCAAGTGCTCGGCAGTTTCCGCGAGCGCGAGGGCCTGAGCCTGATCCTGCCGCGCCAGCAGGCCGAGCGGCTGGGCCTGGAGTTCGACTATATCGCCGCCTGGATCACCCTCGAGGTGCACTCGGCGCTCAATGCGGTCGGCCTCACCGCCGCGGTGGCCAGCGCCCTGGCCGACCATGGCATCAGCTGCAACGTGAT
>JBFKAF010000089.1:0-9168 GCA_041621735.1 Pseudomonas sp. | reverse complement strand
GCAGGTGCGGAATCAGTGGCCCGACGCGGCTCATCAGCAGTTCGCGCAGGCCGCCACCTTCGCACAGCACTTCACGCACCCACAGTGGCGGTAGCCAGGGATGCGCCTGGACTATCCGGCGCATGCCCTGGATAAAGCCGCTGACCAGTTCGATTGGCTCGTCGCCGATCTGGCGCAACCCCTGAGCGAGGTTTATCAGCAACGGCAGCAGGCGTTCCTCGACGACTGCGGCGAGCAGCTTTGCTTTGTTACCGAAGTAGTAGTTGACCAGGGCAGGCGTGACCCCGGCCTCGCCGGCAATGCCGCGCAGGCTGCTGGCGGCGATACCTTTATGGGAAAAGGCGCCAAGGGCGGCGTCGAGCAGGCGCTCGCGCTGCGCCGCGGTCTCTCCGCCGGGGCGTCCGGGTGTGCGCGAAAGCGCTGGGCTAGGTGTTGTTTTGTCGCTGGTCATAATTAAATTTAAATGCAAATTTAATTATTGAGCAAGCCTCGACTGTCCCGTGTTCGGCAAGGGCCATGGGCATAGGCTGTGGGGGAACCGTCCGCTGGACGGGTCATGAATTGCGCAGAAGCCTGGCGACCAGGCGGAGTGGGTCGCCAGGCGAGCGGGACTCAGCGAGTGCCGAGGAAATCGCGCTTGCCGATCTCAACGCCGTTATGACGCAGGATGGCGTAGGCGGTGGTGAGGTGGAAATAGAAGTTGGGCAGCACGTGATCGAGCAGGAAGGCTTGACCCTGGAAGTGGGTTTCCTTGTCGCGGCGCTTCAGGGTCACGGTGCGTTCTTCACTGCTGTCGATCTGCGCAGCGCTTACGCCTTGCAGGAAGCCCAGGGTCTTGGTGATGCGCGCTTGCAGTTCGGCGAAGCTGGTCTCGTCGTCGGCGTAGCTGGGTGCTTCTATGCCGGCCAGCAGGGCGGTGCCGCCTTTCACACCGTCGCAGGCGACTTGCACCTGGCGGCTCAGCGGGAACATATCCGGCGCCAGGCGGGCATTGAGGAACACGCTGGGGTCGATCTTCTTGGCTTCGGCATGGGCGGCTGCCAGGCCGAGAATGGTCGACAGGTTGTTCAGCTGGCGGGTAAAGACCGGAATCGAGGCGTGGTACATGGACAGGGACATGGCGTTCTCCAGTGATGCGGTGGGTGCTGCTTGGACGGTATGGGTAGGGCAATGTGCTGCGCCTACCCTGGTAACGGCGAATGCTTAGCCGATGCTGATCGGTGGCAGCTTGGCCAGTTCCACGGTTTGCTGTTTACGTGGCGCGAGGATTTCCGCCTCGCCATCGACCACCAATTCATCGTTCTGATTGAATACCCGGGTAGCGACCCGCACGCGGAATTTCGGCAGTTTTTCGAGAATCTCCAGGCGCACGGTAAGGGTGTCGCCGAGCTTGACCGGCAAGGTGAAACGCATGGTCTGGCCCAGGTAGATGGTGCCCGGTCCCGGCAGTTCGCAGGCGACTGCTGCACTGATCAGCGCGCCACTGAACATGCCGTGAGCGATGCGCTCCTTGAACATGCTGCTGGCGGCGTATTCGGCATCCAGGTGCACCGGGTTATGGTCACCGGATACCGCGGCGAACAGCTGAATGTCGCGCTCTTCTACAGTCTTGCTGTAACTGGCGGTCTGGCCGACTTCGAGGGCCTCATAGGGGGTGTTGCTGCTTTGGCTCATGAGTGAGTCTCCTGGAGCTGCGAGTGGCGCTGGCGGGGCAGGCGTAAGGCCTGCTCCAGCCAGCCGATAAGGTAGGCGGTGACCTCGTCGCGATTGCTCTCGTTGAGCAGTTCGTGACGGGCGTCCGGATAAATCTGCAGTTGTACCTGCTTATTGCCGGCTTGGCGCAAGGCGTTGGCCAGGCGCTGCAAGCGTTTGCCCTGGCTGACCGGGTCGCAGGCGCCGCCGATGACCAGCAGTGGCAGCTGGTTGTCGATCTGCGCGAGGTTGTGCTCCGGGGTAATCTGCTGCAAGCCACCGAGCAGGTCGAGCCATAGCTGATTGCTGCAGCGGAATCCGCAGAGTGGATCGCTGACGTACTTGTCGACCTCCGCAGGGTCGCGACTGAGCCAGTCGAAGGGGCTGCGATTGGGCTTGAAGGCCTTGTTGAACGAACCGAACGAGAGAAACTCGATCAGTGCACTGCGGCCCAGCGGGCCTTGGCGCCAGCACTCGAGGCGGGCGACCAGGCGCGCCGCACGGTACAGCGCCACAGGTTGATAATTGGAGCCAGAGAGAATCGTCCCTTGCAAGCTGCTGCTGTGCTGCATCAGATACGCCTGGGCGATGTAGCTGCCCATGCTGTGGCCGAGCAGGAAGATCGGCGTGTGCGGGTGCTGTTGGCGAATATGGTGATTGAGGCAGGCCAGGTCGCCGACCACCCGAGTCCAGCCGTCCTGGTCGGCATAGTGGCCGAGGGTGCCGTGCTTGGCGGTCTGCCCGTGGCCGCGTTGATCGTGGGCGTACAGTTCATAGCCGGCCGCGACCAAAGCTGCACCCAGGCGCGCATAGCGTGCGCTGTGTTCGGCCATGCCGTGGGCCACCATGACCAGCGCTTTCGGTGGCTGCTCGGCGAACCAGCGGTTCACATAGATAGGCGTCGCATCACTGCTGTTCAGCCAAAACGCATGGTGCTGCATGGCAAGTCCTTAGGCCGGCGGGAGTGCGGCATTGTAGAGCCAGTGGCTGACCTTGTCTCAGCCGAGCTGCGTGGTCGAAGATTCACGTGGTCAATGACGCCCCCACAAGTATTTGCGCCCTGCCGCAGAGCTGCTAAGTTCGCCACAGCCACTTTCATATGTGGACAGGTATTTTCAGGGGAAGAGGACAATAACAATGCAACCTGATTTCTGGAACGACAAACGCCCAGCCGGCGTGCCCAACGATATCGATCTGGGGGCCTACAAGTCGGTGATCGAGGTGTTCGAGCGCTCGTGCAAGAAATTCGCCGATCGTCCGGCGTTCAGCAATATGGGCGTGACCCTGACCTATGCCGAATTGGATCGCCTGTCTGGCGCCTTCGCCGGCTACCTGCAAAAGCACACCAATTTGCAGCCGGGCGAGCGCATTGCCGTGCAGATGCCCAACGTCCTGCAATACCCGATTGCCGTGTTCGGGGCGATGCGCGCCGGCCTGATCGTGGTCAATACCAATCCCCTGTACACCGCCCGCGAGATGCGCCACCAATTCAAGGATGCCGGCGTGCGCGCGCTGGTCTACCTGAACATGTTCGGCAAGCTGGTGCAGGATGTGCTGCCGGATACCGAAATCGACTACCTGATCGAAGCCCGCATGGGCGACATGCTGCCGAGCCTCAAAGGCTGGCTGGTCAACAGCGTGGTGAAGAAGGTCAAGAAAATGGTGCCGGACTACCACCTGCCGCAGGCGGTGCCGTTCAAGGAGGCGCTCAAGCAGGGCCATGGCCACGACCTCAAGCCACTCACGGTCGGCCACGACGACATCGCCGTGCTGCAGTACACCGGTGGCACCACGGGGGTGGCCAAGGGCGCGATGCTGACCCACGGCAATCTGGTGGCCAACATGCTGCAGGTCGATGCCTGCTTGTCGCAGCTGGGCGATGATGGTACCCCGCTGATGAAGCAGGGCCAGGAAATCATGATTGCGCCGCTGCCGCTGTACCATATCTATGCGTTCACCGCGAATTGCATGTGCATGATGGTCAACGGCAATCTCAGTGTGCTGATCACCAACCCGCGCGACATTTCCGGTTTCGTCAAGGAACTGGGCAAGTGGCGGTTTTCTGCGCTACTGGGTCTCAATACCCTGTTTGTCGCGCTGATGGATCACCCCGAGTTCAAGAACCTGGACTTCTCCAACCTCAAGGTCACCAACTCCGGCGGCACCGCACTGGTCAAGGCCACCGCCGAGCGTTGGCAGAGCATCACCGGCTGCACCGTGGTGGAAGGCTACGGACTCACCGAAACCTCGCCGGTGGCCAGTGCCAACCCTTACGGCAGCCAGGCGCGCTTGGGCACTGTGGGGATTCCGCTGCCGGGCACGGCATTCAAGGTGATCGACGAAGACGGCCACGAGCAGGCGCTCGGTGAGCGTGGCGAGTTGTGTATCAAGGGCCCGCAGGTGATGAAGGGTTACTGGCAGCGCGAGGAAGCCACCGCCGAGGTGCTGGATGCCGAGGGCTGGTTCAAGAGCGGTGATATCGCGGTGATCGACCCGGACGGTTACGTGCGCATCGTCGACCGCAAGAAGGACATGATCATCGTCTCCGGCTTCAACGTGTACCCCAACGAAATCGAGGACGTGGTCATGGCCCACCCCAAGGTCGCCAGCTGCGCGGCGATCGGGGTGCCGGACGAGAAGTCTGGTGAGGTGGTCAAATTATTCGTCGTATCGCGTGATGGCGACCTCAGCGTCGAGGAGCTCAAGGCCTACTGCAAGGAAAACTTCACCGGCTACAAGGTGCCCAAGCACATCGTCTTCAAGGATGCCTTGCCGATGACCCCGGTCGGCAAGATCCTTCGTCGCGAACTGCGTGATATCGCCTGAATACTGGCCGGGATCAGCCAGTCGGTTTTTAAGCTCAAAAAGTGACCATGATAATTATCTTGGTCGCTTTTGTGACCGATTGGGTTGTGTTTGGTGCTAGGCGGCCTCTGGCAAAGCTGCTACTCTCGGCCCGCTTTTTGGTCCCCTGGCGGCCAGAATGCTGGCAAACAAACAACAATCAACCGCCTCTGCGCGGTGAAGACAAGCTGTTGCTTAGGAGTGGGTTTCTGTGACCGAAAATTTTTGGAAGGATAAGTATCCCGTTGGGATTGCTACCGAAATCGATCCCGACCAGTACCCGAATATCCAGGCGGTACTGAAGCAGTCCTGCCAACGCTTCGCTGACAAGCCGGCTTTTAGCAACCTCGGCAAGACCCTGACCTACGGCGAACTGTACCAACTGTCTGGCGCCTTCGCGGCTTACCTGCAACAGCATACCGACCTGCAACCGGGCGATCGCATCGCCGTGCAGCTGCCCAACGTGCTGCAGTATCCGGTCGTGGTCTTCGGCGCCATGCGTGCCGGCCTGGTCGTGGTCAACACCAACCCGTTGTACACCGCACGGGAAATGGAACACCAATTCAATGACTCCGGCGCCAAGGCGCTGATTTGCCTGGCCAACATGGCCCACCTGGCCGAACAGGTGGTGCCCAAGACCGGGGTCAAAACGGTCATCGTTACCGAAGTCGGCGACATGCTGCCGCCACTCAAGCGCCTGCTGATCAACAGCGTGGTCAAGTACGTGAAGAAGATGGTGCCGGCCTACAACCTGCCGCGTGCCGTCAAACTGACCGATGCGCTGGCCAAGGGCCGCGGTCAGGCGGTCAAGGAAGCCAACCCGAGCAGTGGCGATATCGCCGTGCTGCAATACACCGGCGGCACCACCGGGGTCGCCAAGGGCGCCATGTTGACCCACCGTAACCTGGTGGCGAACATGCTCCAGGCCCGGGAGATGATGGCCTCCAACATGAACGAAGGCTGCGAGATCATCGTGGCGCCACTGCCGCTCTATCATATCTACGCCTTCACCTTTCATTGCATGGCGATGATGCTGATCGGCAACCATAACGTGCTGATCACCAACCCGCGTGATCTGCCGGGCATGGTCAAGGACTTGGCCAAGTACAAGTTCAGCGGCTTCGTGGGTCTCAATACGTTGTTCGTCGCCCTGTGCAACAACGAAGACTTCCAGAAACTGGACTTCTCTTCCCTGAAAATCACCCTGTCCGGCGGCATGGCCTTGCAGTTGGCTACGGCAGAGCGTTGGACGCAGATTACCGGCAGCCCGGTGTGCGAGGGCTTCGGCATGACCGAAACCAGCCCGGTGGCCTCGGTCAATCCGATCCAGCAGATCCAGGTCGGCACCATCGGCATCCCGGTGCCGTCGACCCTATGCAAGGTGATCGACGACGAGGGCAACGAACTGCCGCTCGGTGCGGTGGGCGAGCTGTGCGTCAAGGGCCCGCAGGTGATGAAGGGCTACTGGCAGCGCCAGGAAGCCACCGACGAGATACTCGATGCCGACGGCTGGCTGAAGACCGGCGATATCGCGCTGATCCAGGACGACGGCTACATGCGCATCGTCGACCGCAAGAAGGACATGATTCTGGTGTCCGGTTTCAACGTCTACCCGAACGAGCTGGAAGACGTGCTGGCCACCTTGCCGGGTGTGCTGCAATGCGCTGCGGTCGGCGTGCCGGACGAGAAATCCGGCGAAGCGATCAAGCTCTTCGTGGTCGCCAAACCGGGTGTGACCCTGACCAAGGAGCAGGTCATGACGCACATGCGCGCCAATGTCACCGGCTACAAGGTGCCGAAAGCCGTGGAGTTCCGCGATGCGTTGCCGACCACCAACGTCGGCAAGATCCTGCGGCGCGAGCTGCGCGACGAGGAATTGAAGAAAGTCGGCGCAAAATAAGTAGAGCCCGGCTGCATGCAGGCGCTGCAGTAAAACTGCCAGCCCAAGGAGAAGGGGCGACTCGTTATCTCGCTCAACACTCCGTTGAGCGCGCTCAAGGCGGGTATCACTATGCTCTTGCGTCTAGCCGCGGATGCCGTGCTATTAACGCATCTGTTGTTTATTGCCTTCGTGCTGTTCGGCGGGCTACTGGTGTTGCGCTGGCGTTGGCTGGCCTGGTTGCACCTGCCGGCGGCTGTATGGGGCGTGGTCGCAGAGTTATGGCACCTGCAGTGCCCGCTGACCCCTTTGGAAAACAGCCTGCGTCAGGCAGCGGGACAAGCAGGTTATAGCGCTGGTTTCGTCGAGCACTACCTGATTCCGCTTATCTATCCCGCCGGGCTGACCCCGCAGATCCAGCTGTGGCTGGGGGGCTTTGTGCTGGTGCTGAATCTGCTGATATATGCCTTGATACTGCTGCGTTGCCAGCGCAGGCGATGAAGCATGGCTAGCCGCGGGCCATTTTTTGCTTGCTAAGCGGCACGACTCATAGCTGCGGCGATGAGCATGCTCCCGCTAGTCATCGAACGATCGATTTCTGTGGCGTGGTGGTGGCGCATCGCAGCGGTGGGTCACGGCACCTTTGGTTCTCGCTCGCCCATGGCTCGGTGCGTCTGATCCATCCTCGGATTCAGCGGCGCAGGTAGGCGGCGAAGTCGATGTCCCCGGCCGAGAGGATGGCCTGCACCCGGTTATGCACGTTGAGCTTGCGCAGGATCGCCGAGACGTGGGCTTTGACCGTGGTTTCGGCGATGTCCAGGCTGTAGGCGATCTGCTTGTTGGATTCGCCCTTGGTCATCCGTTCCAGCACCAGCAGCTGCTTGCGGGTCAGGGCGTTGAGCAGTTCGGCGGAGATGCTCGGGTTTTCCGGGTGGCTGCGCCGCGAGGTGTTGCTCTGGCTGCGGATGATGTCCGGTGGCAGATAGACGTTGCCGTTGAGGATTTGCTGGATGGCCTCGGTCATCTGCGCGCGCGGCGAGGATTTGGTGATGAAACCGACCGCGCCGTAGGTGATGGCCTGCAGCACCACCTGTTTGTCCTGCTCGGCGGAGACTATCACCACCGGGATGGTTGGCGCCTCGTTGCGCAGCTGCATCAGGCCGTTGAGGCCGTGCATGCCGGGCATATTCAGGTCGAGCAGGATCAGGTCGAGGTCGTCGTTTTCCAGGGTCAGTGCCAGGGCACTGTCCAGGTCGGCGGTTTCCAGGATGCTGCTACCGGGGAAGCCGTCGCTGACGACGTTGTGGATGGCTTCGCGAAACAGCGGGTGGTCGTCGGCAATCAGAATTTTGTACATGGCCTTTCACCTCATTGTTTTGATTATGGTGCGGCGACGGTGATGTGGAAAGTTCGGCGGTTCAGGGCAGTGCCGCCGGTTGCGCGGGCAGCAGGGCCAGGCCGGCCTGCTCCCAGGCATCGATGCCGTCGCGGTACCAGTAGAGGTTGCGGTAGCCCAGGCGATGGGCGCGCTTGACCGCGTTCCAGCTCAGCCAGCAGTCCGAGCGACAGTAGAATACCAGCGGCCAGCCCTTGTCGCCCCGGCTGGCCCGCTGCAGATGGTGGCGGAAGTAGCCTTGCCATTGCGCGTCGAGCTGGCCGTCGCCGGTGTTGGCCAACCACAGGCTACCGGGCAGGTTGGCGTGTACTTCATCCTCGATAAACTGGCCGTTGAGCCACTGCCGGCGGTAGGTGTCGATCAGCGCGGTGCGCGGCTGCTCGACCAACAGCTGTTGTAGCGCCGGGGTGTCGAGGGTGCGCGCGTGTTCGGCCTGGGCTGGTGTCGGGCTACGGTACTGCGCCAGGCGATAGCCGTCGGCGGAGAACAGCTCGGCTTCGGCCTGAACGAAGGGGATCAGCAGCAGGCCGAGCAGTCCGCTAATCAGTTGGACGGGTCGCCCCGTGGGCATGCAAGAGTTCATCGCCTTAAGTCCCGGTTCTTTTTATAGACCCATTACAAGGCATTGATCCTGCTTTGGAAATTCTACGATGGAGAGCAAAGGCAGTACCAAAGTAGTAGAAGGATGAGGGCGGTTGGCCATTTCAGGCCTCGATGCTGGCCGGACGCTGCGCCCGATCAAGGTTGACGGCGGTGTCTGCTGGAGCGGTTTTCGCCGCGCGGCGGTGAGCGTCTGGGCGATGGCTTTCGCGGTCGAGACCGCTCCCACAGGGATGGGTGGCGCGGCGGCTAATGATTTTTGTGGGAGCGGCCTTGGCCGCGAAGCTGTGCGGTGCACCCACCGGTGTGCGAGAACCGCCGGCTATCCCTAGCTGGCCCTGCGCAGGGCGGCGTGTTGCGGGTTGAAGGTGAAGACCGCGAGCACCGCGAACAGCCCGGTCAGGCCCAGGCAGACCAGCAGGGCGCTGAGGCTCAGGCGCTGGTAGAGGGCGAAGCGCACCAACTCCACCGCATGACTGAAGGGGTTGAGGGCGCACAGCCAGTACAGCCATTCGCTGGCCTCGCGCATCTTCCACAGCGGGTAGAGCGCCGAGGACAGGAAGAACAGCGGAAAGATGACGAAATTCATCACCCCGGCGAAGTTCTCCAGTTGGCGGATGCCGTTGGACAGCAGCAGGCCCAGGGCGCTGAGCAGCAGGGCCACCAGCAGCAGCGCCGGCAGGGCGGCGAGCAGGCCCCACGCCGGTGGCTGCACGCCGTAGAACCAGGCGATGGCGAGGAAGGCGTAGACCTGCAG
>JBFKAF010000088.1:0-9173 GCA_041621735.1 Pseudomonas sp. | reverse complement strand
TGGCTCACGTCCAGTCCCCTTGCTGGCTGACCTACTGCCACCTTATTCGCCTTCAGGCGAAACAGCGTTTTACATCAAACGGCTGTCCCTCCTTCAGAATGTGATAACTCGCACGGGCCAGTTTGTGGGCCAGCGTGTTGGCGCTGATGGAAAATTGACCCACCCTGCCGATTGAAATTTGACCCAGGGCGGATTGCTGATCTCGCTACCAGCAACTGTGGATAAGTCTATCAGCGCAGCTGCTTTTGAACCCCCTCCTTCGATAGCCCAGTTCAGTTGTTGATGACCTGCCACATCCAGTCATGCAGCAGGCCATCCTTTCCCTAAAATCAAAACGGTTCGTCGTCCACCGGCTTCTGATCGTCCTTGCGTTTTCGCTCCCGTGATTTGATCTTTGCCTGAGCCGCCAAGCTGCTGTGTTGCAGGCGGTAGGACTCGTTGCCCGTTTCGACGATGTGGCAGTGGTGCGTAAGCCGATCCAGCAAGGCTGTGGTCATCTTGGCGTCGCCGAACACGCTCGACCATTCTGCGAAGCTCAGGTTGGTCGTGATAACCACGCTGGTGTGCTCGTAAAGCTTGGACAGCAAGTGAAACAGCAGGGCACCGCCGGCCTGACTGAACGGCAGATAGCCCAGCTCATCGAGTAATGTTGAGCTCAACATTACTCGATTTATGTGTAGCGGCCACTTATGTGGAGTAATGCAGCTCGACTTCTGATGTGACGCCAGCTTCAGTCTCGGCAACTCCACATAACTTCGTCACAACCGCCGCAGCCATTCGACCACATCGACACCAGCCCGGGTACCGCCTGCGGCCGGCGGTGACAAGGCTTCCGGAAACACCTGGGCGAGTGCCTGGCGCTTCAGGTCCAGATCAGCACGCGCATACTTCATCGTCGTGTTCAGCGTTGCATGCCCGAGCCATTGGCTGATCGTCGCGAAGTCGACACCCGCCTTGAGCAAGTAAATCGCCGTGGTATGGCGCAGCGAGTGCGGGTGGATCCGCTTCTCCTGCAAGGTGCTGGCCGTGGCGGCACTGGCCGCGATGTACTTGTTGAGCAGATACCGCACGCCGAAGCGAGTGAGCTTGCCACCACGCCGGTTCGTGAACAGTAATGCGTCGGTAATTCCGTTCCCCGGTGTCTGCTGCGCCAGTGCTTGCAGTCGGGCGGCGGTCGCGGCCCAAATCGGGCAAAGCCGGACCTTGCCGCCCTTGCCGTGGAGCCGGACCTGGTGCGGCGGCTCGGTGCGCACATCACTCAACTTGAGATCGAGCACTTCCTGGACGCGAGCCCCGGTATTGAGCATCAGCGCAAACAACGCATAGTCGCGCCGGCCCGTATCGGTGGAAGAGTCGATCTGCCGAAGCAGCGTCTCGACCTCCGCCGGCTCGAGATATTCAATGGGTGCATTGCGGCCCCCCCCGTTTAAAGGGCAGGCCTAGCACGCGCTGCAGTTGGGCGAGGTGCTCTGGCGACTCGGACACCAGGAACCGGGCAAAGGTATGCAGCGCGGCCAGCCGCGCATTGCGAGTTGCAATGCCATTGTGGCGATCGGCCTCCAGGAACGTCAGGAACTGTGCGACGTGCTCGGCTGTGAAGACGTCGAGACTGAGATCCTCGAGGCGCCGGCTGTTGTGACTGGACACGAAACGCAAGAACAGGACCAAGGCATCGCGATAGCTGCGGATGGTATGTAGACTCATGCCGCGCAACGTCGGAAGGTACTCGCGGAAGAACTTCTCCACACATAAGCCGAGGTCGTTAGGGTACGCGTGCTTCATGATGCACCTCTGCTGATCAAGTGACCGAAACGGGCCTCAAAGCGATCGCTGGCCACCGCGGCGATGTCCGGCATCCACTTCAGGTAGTAGGCGGTCGAGACGATCGATACATGCCCCATGTACATCGCGAGCTTGGGCAAATTGGACTGCACGTCGGCGCCTTCCCGATACCAGCGCAGCAGCGCCTGAACGGCAAAGCTGTGGCGAAAGTCGTGAACTCGCGGCCGACGCCCGTCCGCACTCTGAACATTGGCGGAGCGGATCAACAGTTGCAGGCCGTGACTCAGGCCGGTGCCGGTGTAGGCCCGCAGACCGCGCGTGCAGTTGCACAGCAGGGGCGAATCCGGCTCCGCGCTCAACGGCGGTGATAACCGCCGCCGCAGGTAGGCGCGAAGCTCGCAACAGGCGTTAGGCGACAGCGGTACGAAGCGGGACTTGTGAAACTTAGACTCGCGAATCCGCAGTACACCCTCCGTGGGATCGGCATCGGCCAAGGTGAGGCGCAGCAGCTCGCCACGACGCAAGCCGGCGGTGTAGAGCAAGACGACGGCCAGCCGCAACACGGCTGGCCGAAGCGGCGATCCGGGTGTTGGACGCTGCTGCTTGGCGGCGGCCAGCATGTGCGCGACCGCGTTCGCGCCGAAGATGACCGGCGCACAGTAGGGCTGCGGGCGGGGGAAGCGATTAGCGTCCGGCACGAAGCAATGGGGCTCGGTGCGCTGCCGATACAGGCAGAAATTACGAACCTCCCGCAGCCGATTCCGCCGGACATTGGCGGTCAGTTCTGCGAAGGACTTGCTCCACTCGTCTAACAGGTTCTGATCGAGATCCGCGGCGGCGTGATCGTGCATGAACTGGAGCAGCGATACGAGCACTCGCTCGACACCGAGATAGTTGCGCCCGAGTGCGCGCTTCCATTGCAAATAGCAGTCGACGATGGGGGTGAGCGAGGTCGCGGGACGGGTCGCGTTCATGACGGTCTCCTCGTCCTGTCGGCCGCTAGCGACGGGACCGGCAGCCCCACCGAGCGTAGTGCCTCGGTTTGCAGTCTCAGGTAGACGCAGGTGCTCTCAAGCGTATGGTGGCCAAGCAGATCGCCGATCGCCTTGATGCCAACGCCGCGATCGAGCAGTCGCATCGCGAACGCATGACGCAAGCTGTACGACGAGGTGGCCTGCAGCGGTAGCGCGCTCAGCCTCGCGCGCTTCTCATAGATGTCGCACACCGCCGTGTGCTTGAGCGGGCCGGCGGGTGTACGCCTACGCAGGAAAAGCTGTGGGTGGGTACTGCCCGGACGTCCACAGCGGAGATAGCGCTTGAGTTCACGTAGCGCTTGATCGGACAACGTCAGCACGAGCAGCGAACGCGTCTTGCACTGCTCGACGTGCAGCGTCTTGCCGGCCCAATCGATCGAGGCCAGCGTCAACGTCACGATCTCCGACGGGCGTAGCCCATAATGCGCCATCAGGTACAGGATCGCGTGGTCACGGCAGCCCATGGGATCGGAACGATCGATCGAGCGTAACAACTTCTGCACGAGATCCCAGGCCAGCGCGCGCGGTGGCAACTCGTCCCGATAGGTGCGCGGGGTGTCGATGCTGTCGAGTCGCTCGCGCAGTTCACCTCGATCATGGCAGAACCGCAGGAAGGCGCGCAGTCGCGCAACCGTATGCTGGAGGGACTGGCGTTTCAGTCGCTGGCCGTCGATGACAACGAACCGTTCGACCGCCTGCACTGACAGTTCCTGGAGCGAAGTGCCAGGCGGCACGGCCTGAGCGAGAAAGGCGGAAGCCGTCGCGATGTGCTGATTGACCGTCGACACGGTCAGTCCTCGCGCCTCGAGCAGGTGATGACGGTATGCGTCGAGAAGCGGGGCGAGGCGACTGCAGTCGGGCTCAACGACGAGTCGGCCGCCAGCGGCCAGGAATCGCTCGAATGCGCGCTGCGTTGCTCGAAACAGGGGCTGCTGGCGAGCCGACGTGAACATCGTGGTGAGATCAGCCCGCGAGAACATGGCATCGGGCCCAACCGAACCGCGGGCTTCGAGGACCTGCTTCAGTCTGCGGATATGGTCATGGGCTGGATCATGTGCATAGCCGGCGAATACCAGCCAATCTGCAAAGCCGACGAGCCAATCGGCAACTGGGGACTTGAGGTAGCGCCGGTAATACCTGGGAAAGAGCTTGGTAAGCATCATGGCCTCCACGTTCATTGAGGTGGGAAACCACGGTACGCCTTGCTCTACTTATGTTGAGCCCGGATGACTCGATGCCTCGCCCATTGCAGGTCGAGATGCATTACTCCACATAAGTGGCCGCTACACATAAATCGAGGATGACCGCGTCCATGCGCAGCAGTGCTTGGGCGATGCGCCCGGCTTTGCCGTCATACTTCTCGCGCTCCAGCAGATTGACCAGGTCAACCGTGGAGTAGAAGCGCACGCGCTTGCCGTGCAGGGTGATGCCGGACACGGCTAGCGCGGTGGCCAGGTGGGTCTTGCCGGTGCCCGGCCCGCCGATGAGTGCCACGTTCTGTGCCGTGTCGGTGAAGGCCAGGCTGGCCAGTTCCCTGATCAGCCGTGCGTCGGCGCTGGAGGTGCTGAAGTCGAAACCAGCCAGGTCACGGTGCATGGGCAGCTTGGCCATGTTCATTTGATGGCTCACCGAGCGCATGGCCCGATCCGCATGCTCCTGTTGCAGCAGGTGTTCGAGCAACCATTTCGAGGAGGCTAGGGCCGACTCACCCTGCGCCGTCAAGTCCGCCCAGGCATTGGCCATACCGTGCAGGCGCAGCTCTTTGAGTTCTGCCATGAGATCACGCATGACGGATCTCCTCGACGCTGCCGCGTAAACGGTCGTAGCGCGCCGTGTTCGCGACAGGCGCTTCCTTGAGCTGCAAGTGAGTCTCGACGGAGGGCGGTGGTTCGGTCGCTGTCAGCCGCGCCACGACATTCAAGACGTGTTCGGCGCTCAGGGTGCCGGCTTCGAGTACCAGTTCAACGGCCACCAATACGGCATCGAGTCCGGCGACGGGTACGGCAGCCAGGACTTGCGCCATGATCCGGTCACCGCCGGCATGACGTGTCAGACCGTGCTTGAGTTGCCGCAGTGGTGTTGGCAGATCCGCAAAAGGAGCGCCATTGCGCAGTGCGCCCGGCTTGCGCTCGATCAGCGGGATGTAGTGCTGCCAGTCATAGTTGACCTGGTCGCGATCCAGCAAGCGCGCGTGGCTGGCAATCAATACGTCATCAGCTACCACCTCGATCCGCGTCGGATACAGGCGGCAACTGAGCCACTTGCCGGCGTACTCACAGGGTACCGAGTAGCGGTTTCGTCCCATGCTGACCAGGCAGGTGCTGGAAACCCGCGCCGCACGCTCGACGTAACCGTCGAAGGGCGCGGGCATGGGCATCATTTCGGCCCGCTCCAACTCCAACACCTCGGCCACGCTCAGCCCGCTGTATTGCGGGTGCGGCAGCTCGCTCCAGAGTGCGCGGCAGCGCTGCCCGAGCCAGGCATTGAGTTCCTCGAAGGAGTGGAATTGGCGGTCTTGGGCGTCCAGCCAGATACGCCTGCGACTGTCCTGCACGTTCTTTTCGACGATGCCCTTTTCCCAACCTGAGGCGACGTTGCAGAAATCCGGATCGAACAGGTAGTGCGCGCACATCACCGCGAAGCGCGCATTCACCGTGCGGCCTTTGCCCTTGTTGACCTTGTCGACGGCCGTCTTCATGTTGTCGTAATTTTGTTCCCTTCGTCGTTATGTGCCCGGTGCGTGCGTTTGGCCGTACCTGAAGGCGACTACGCCGGTAAACACCACATAACGGTTCACCTTAGTCGGATGATGACCTTCCACCCTGTTTCCTGGAATGGAGGTTGTCATGCTGGAACATTATTTCTTGAAACCGCAAACCGTCGATCGGATTCGCGGCAATTGGCTTGGCTCGGCAATCGAGCGTTACGTGGAGTGGCTGGAGCAGGAAGGCTATGCCGTTCGAAACGTCTATCGGCGCGTGCCCATGCTGTGCCATTTTGGCCAATTTTCCCAAGAGCACGGTGCCCAAACCCTGACACAGGCTGCAGCCTTGGTCGATGACTTCGCCCGGCACTGGCTCAGCGAGCATGCGAAAGCAGGCGTGAGCAAGGAGGCCAGGGGCAAGATAGAGGAAGAGGCCCGCAATCCGGTCAACCAGATGCTCAGGCTGGTCCTTCCCGAGCACCATGGCGGGGGCCGTCACCCGCTGCCTGAGCCATTTCTGGCAGAAGCCCCCGGGTTCTTTGCCTACTTGCGCGAAGAGCGTGGTCTGAAAGAAACATCGGTTCGACACTACCGGCACTATCTCAACCGCTTTGCGGCATTCCTTGCCCGACAAGAGGTGACATCGCTTAAACAGCTTTCGACCGCAATCCTGGCCGCTTTCGTTGTCGATAGCGCGCCCGAGCTCTCCCCCAATTCGCGGCGTGGCCTGTGCGCAGTGTTGAAGGTGTTTCTGCGCTACTGCCAGCGGGAGCAGATTCTGACGCATGACCTCAGCCAGGCCGTCGAGATGCCTCAAGCCTATCGGTTGGCCGAGTTGCCGAGATCGATCAGTTGGGATGATGTCCGGCGGATGCTGGCCGTGGTCGATAGACGAACAGTACGCGGCCGCCGGGACTACGCGATCTTGCTGTTGCTTGTCACCTATGGGCTGCGCGCCCACGAAGTAGCATCGCTCACCCTGGACGACATTGATTGGCAGCGTGACCGGTTGCAAGTACCGCAGCGCAAGGCTGGCCACTGGACAGCCTATCCGTTGGCCAACGTGGTCGGAACGGCCATCCTGGAGTATTTGCAGCATGGACGGCCGCAGACCGCGGATCGGCATCTATTCTTCCGTATTTTGGCCCCCAGACTGCCACTGCGCGCCAGCGCCATCTCGCAGAGCGCAGGATTCTATCTGCGCCAAACCGGGATCACGGTACGGCGGGCAGGCGCCCATACGCTCCGGCACACCTGCGTCCAGCGCCTCGTCGACGCAGAATTCTCGCTCAAGGTCATCGGCGACTATGTTGGGCATCGCTCCCCATCATCCACCGAAATCTACGCCAAGGTCGCCACCGAAGCTTTGCGTGAAGTCGCTCTTGGCGATGGGGAGGCGCTATGAATACCCCTTTGGTTCCTGTCGGCGCCTCGGTGCATCAAGTGATCAATGCTTTCCTGGCCTACAAGCGCTCTCTCAATCGCAAGTACGATACGGAAGAAGCCGCCCTACACCTGCTGGAGCGATTTCTGGCCACCTCAGGAATCGAGGATCTGGCGGCCGTGACCACCCAGGACATCGAGCGTTTCCTCGCATCCCGCCCGCGATCAAGGCCCCGTAGTTACAACCATCTGCTTGGCGTACTGCAGCGCTTCTTCGGCTGGCTGGTGATGCAGGAGCTGATGACGAAGACGCCGGTGAGCGCTGGCCCGCGGCGGAACACCGGGCAACGCATCCCGTATATCTTCAATCTCGTCCAGGCACGTCGGCTGCTGGAAACGGCACGGCAGTTGCCTGATCGTCCCCAAGGCCGGCACCGCGGCTTGATTTATGAAACCGTGTTTGCGCTGCTTTACGGCCTGGGGCTGCGGGTTGGGGAAGTTGCTCGGCTCAAGGTCGGTGATGTGGACCTGTCCCTCGATGTGCTCATGATCCGGCAGACCAAGTTCGCGAAGGATCGCCTTGTGCCGTTTGGCCCGCACATGGCGGCGCGGTTACAGCGCTATCTCGCCGAGCATTTCGGCACCTCGCCTCCCGATGCAACCCAGCCCCTGTTCGGCTTCACTCGGGGACAGGCAGTGAATTCGGGCACCATCAGTCAGACCTTTCACGCACTGGTGCCGAAACTGGCGCTGGAAAGTCGGACTGGCGTCGCTGCGCCAAGGCTCCATGACCTACGTCATTCCTTTGCCGTCGGCACCTTGTTGCGTTGGTATCGGGAAGGGATTGATCCCAACCGCCGACTGCTTCACCTGGCCACTTTCCTCGGGCATGTCGATCCGGCCTCGACCGCCGTGTATCTGACGATCACGAGTGAACTTCTGGGCGAGGCCAGTGCACGGTTCAGGGACTACGCGCACCTGTCACCACCGGCCGGAGAACAGCCATGAACGAGCTCGGCACGGTGGTCAGGTCCTTCTTCGAGGACCATCTGAAGGTGCAGAAAGGTCTGCGCCCCAGCTCGATCCGCAGCTATCGTGATGTCCTGAAACTGTTTCTCAAGCAGATTGCAGATCGGCGTCAATGCCCCATCACCCGCCTCAAACTCACGGATCTGGTTGCCGACGAGGTGCTCGCTTTTCTCCAGAGCCTCGAGGCGCAGCGCGGCAACCAGGTGCGCACCCGCAATCAGCGGCTGGCCGCGCTGCGCACCTTCTTCCGCTACCTTGCCAGTCGTGCACCGGAGATGCTGGCCGAGGCAGAACGGGTTGAGGCCATTCCTACCAAGCGCTGTCCGCCACCACCGACCTATTACCTCGAGCGTGACGAAGTTGATCAACTGCTCGCGGCGATTCCGACGACGGCCGCCGGCCTGCGCGATCGCGCCATCCTGACCTTGATGTACAACACCGGCGCCCGGGTGCAGGAAATTGCCGATTTGCGCGTCCAGGATATCGATCTCGATGGCCCTCATCGAGTGAGGCTCCACGGCAAGGGGGACAAGTGGCGCGCCTGTCCGATTTGGCCCGAGACCGCACAGTTGCTCAAGCAACTCGAGTCGGTCCATGAAGGTAAAGCCGACGCCCCATTGTTCTATTCTCGGCTTCACGGCCCCCTGACGCGCTTTGGCCTGTACAAGCTCGTCAAACGGTACGCGGCGAATCTACCGCAAGCCTCACCCAATAGCGGCGAGGCTCGGCGCATCTCTCCGCATGTGTTCCGGCATACCGCAGCGATGCACCTGCTTGAGGCTGGAGTCGAAATCAACGTCATCCGGGCCTGGCTGGGTCACGTCGGCCTGGAAACGACGAACCGTTATGCTGAGATCAACATCCGGACCAAGGAAGCTGCCGTTGCCCTGTGCGCTCCACCCGATCAATCCTCGGCGGCATCCTCCCAAGTAGGCGCTTGGCACGGGGACGTCGACTTGCTGAAATGGCTCGATTCCCTTTGATTCTTATGTGCCCGCTCGGCTCGAGCGCCCCCCATCATTCCTGGGGCTGCCGAGCCAGTGCCACATAACGGCGAAGGGAACAAAATTACGATTATGTGGCGCGCCACATAATCGTAAATGCCTCGGCGTGGCACGCCGCCTAAGGCGCTGAACGAGCGCGTATGCGCGTCGAACAGCATCTCGTGACCTTGGCTCGGATAAGCCACCAGCCAGAAGGCACGGCTCGCGCACAGCTTCAGGTGCGACACCTGCATGCGC
>JBFKAF010000087.1:0-9273 GCA_041621735.1 Pseudomonas sp. | reverse complement strand
GGCCGAGCAGCGCCGCCAGCAGCGTACCGATGGCCGACATGGCCAGGGTCTCCAGGGCGCCCTTGGCGATGCGCTGCAGGTGAGTCGCTGAAAAATCGGGACTGAAGAAGCCGCCGGCGTAATGGCCCATCTGGCGCAGGCTGTCGCTGCCCAGCAGCGCGCCGAGGTCGATGCCGAGGTAGGCGAACGAGGCGATCACCGCGATCAGCAAGGCGGCGAGCAGGGCGTAGTTGCTCAGGCGCTGAGTCACTAGCCGGCTCATAGCAGTCTCGTGCGCAGTAGGCGACTGAGCTGGTCGGCCAGCAGGACCAGCACCAGGAAGGTCAGCAGCATGCTGGCCACCTCGCCGCCGGCGAACATGCGCAGCGACAGGTCGATCTGCTGACCCAGGCCGCCAGCGCCGACGAAACCCATGATCACCGAGGCACGGATCGCGCACTCCCAGCGATACACCGTATAGGAGAGCATTTCCGCCGCGGCGTTGGGCAGCACGCCATAGGCAAAGGCCGCCAGGCGTGGACTGCCGGCGATCAGCAGGGCACGGCTGGGGCGCGGGTCGACCGACTCGAAGATTTCCGCGTAGACCTTGCCGAGCATGCCGCTGTAGGTGATGGCGATGGCCAGCACCCCGGCGGTCGGGCCCAAACCAACGGCGCGCACGAACAGCAGTGCCCAGACGATTTCCGGCACGCTGCGCAGCACGATCAGCACCCCGCGTACCGGCCAGCGCAGGGCCTGCGCCCACCACGCCGGGCGGCCGCCACGGTGGGCGGCCGACAGCGACAGGGCGCGGCTGGCCAGCAGCGCGCCGGGAATCGCGATCAGCAGCGCCAAAGCCATGCCGGCAGTGGCGATGGCCAGGGTTTCCAAGGTGGCGCGGCCGAGCAGCCGGAGGAACTGCGGGTCATGTGCCGGTGGCCAGAAATCGGCGAGAAAACGGCCCATGTTAGCGGCGTTATCGCTATCGACCAGCACCGCCAGGTTCAGCTCGCTGAGCGACAGCCCCGGCCAGAGCAGCAGCACCGCCAGCAGCGTCAGCGCCAGGCGGGGCAGGGCCGCCGGATCACGCAAGGAGGGGGTCAGCATCGCGGGATTTGCACGCAAACGGGCGGCGCCGCTGCCACTGCCTCGACACTTTGCAGTTGCTCGTTGGCGTACAGGGCTTCCAGCTCGGCCGGGCTGATCGCCTCGGGCGCCAGGTCGAAGACGATGCGTCCTTCACGCACGCCGATGATCCGCGGAAAGTGTGCCAGGGCCAGTTCCACCGCGTGCAGGCTGGCCAGCAGGGTCATCTTGCGCGCGCTGGCCTCCTGATTGAGCACGCTCAGGGTATGCCCGGCGAGCAGTGGGTCCATGGCCGACACCGGCTCGTCGGCGAGGATCAACTCGGGGGCCTGGTACAGCACGCGGGCGATGCCGACCCGCTGCAACTGACCGCCCGATAGCTGGTCGCAGCGCTCGAACAGCTTGTCCGCCAGATCCAGACGGCCGAGTGCCTTGCTGGCACCCTGGATATCGACCGGGTGCAGCAGGCTGAGCAGGCTCTTGGCCAGTGACCACTGGCCGAGTTTGCCGGCCAGTACCGCGGTGACCACCCGTTGCCGTGGCGGCAGCGGCGGCGCCTGATGGATCAAACCCACGCGCGCGCGCAGCTGCTGGCGCTGCTGAATGCCGAGCAGCCAGGGTTGCTGGCCGAACAGCTCGAGTTGACCGGCGCTCGGTTGCAGGCTGGTGGCGAGCAGGCGCAGCAGACTGGTCTTGCCGGCCCCTGAGGGACCGATGATGGCGATCCGCTCGCCGGGCTGCACCCGTAGATCGATCTCGCGCAGGGCAACCTGGCCATTGGCGTGGGTCAGGCCCACGCCAGTGAGGTTCAGGCTCACTTCAATAGGTCGGCGGCGCGGGCGGCTTCCTCGATACCCTGATAGTTCTCCGCCTTGGTGGCGATAAAGCGGCTGGCGGCTTGCAGGTCGAGGATCGCCTTGTGTTGCGGGTTGGCCGGATCGAGAGCGAGGAACGCCGCCCGGATCTTCTCGCGCAGGGCCGGGTCGAGGCTGCCGCGTACGGTCCAGTTGTAATCGAAGAACGGCGGGGTGGTGGCGATCACCTTGACCTTGTCGGTATCGACCTTGCCGGCGGCAACCAGTTTGTCCCACACCGAGGCGTTGAGTACGCCGCCGTCGGCCTTGCCGGCCTGGACCCAGGCGGCGGTGGCGTCGTGGGCGCCGGAGTAGGCGATGCGGCTGAAGAAGGCTTCCGGCTTGATCCCGTCCTGCAGCATGAAGTAGCGCGGCATCAGGCTGCCGGAGGTCGAAGACACCGAGCCGAAGGCGAAGGTCTTGCCCTTCAGGTCCTGCAGCGAGTGCACGCTCGGGTCGGCGCTGATGATCTTGCTGGTGAAGGTGGCATCCTCGGCGCGCTGCACCAGGGGGATGGTATTGCCGGTCTTCAGGCGGGTCTGGACGAAGGTGAAACCACCGAGCCAGGCCAGGTCGATGCGGTCGGCGGCAATCGCCTCGACCACGGCGGCGTAGTCGGCGACCGGAGTGAATTCGACTTGCATGCCCAGCTGCTGTTCCAGATAAGCACCCAGTGGCTCGAACTTGCGCAGCAGTTCGGTGGGGGCCTCATCGGGGATGGCGGACACTTTCAGTACGTCTGCGGCCTGGCTGAACAGGCTGAAAAAGGACAGGGCAAGGCCGGCGGCGAGCGCCAGGGTAGGCTTGTACATGTGAGTTCTCCGGTTCAATAGCGGGGAAAGCGGGGGGCGGATTATAGGGGCATGTTCGGCTTTGCGCAGCTTTCATTCAGACGTGCTGGGATTAAGATGCAGGCTTCGCTGAACCTTACGGAGCTGCTGTATGACCGCCTCGCTGCCTTCAATCGCCTTCGCCGGTATCGGCCTGATGGGCCTGCCGATGACTCGCCGGCTGCTCGCCGCCGGTTATCCCCTGTGGGTCTGGAACCGCTCGCCGGACAAGTGCCAGCCGCTCGTGGAGCTGGGGGCGCAGCGCGCGCAAACCCCGGCCGCGCTGTGTGTCGAGGCCGATATCCTGATGCTCTGCCTGGCCAATACCGAGGTGGTGCGCGAGGTGGTGTTCGGCCCCGGCGGGATCTCCGAGGGCGGCAAGCCGGGGCAGTTGCTGGTGGATTTCTCCAGCCTGGAGCCGGCGGCAACCCGTGAGATGGCCGCCGAGCTGGAGCGGCGTTGTGGCATGCGCTGGGTGGATGCCCCGGTGTCCGGCGGCACTCCGGGCGCCGAGGCCGGCAGCCTGGCGATCATGGCCGGTGGCCGGGCCGAAGACGTCGAGCGCGCGCGGCCGATCCTGGCGCACCTGGGGCAGCGTCTGACACGCATGGGTGAGGTCGGTGCCGGCCAGGTGACCAAGGTGTGCAACCAGATGATCGTCGCCTGCAACGCCCTGGTGATCGCCGAGGTGGTGGCCCTGGCCGAGAAGGCCGGAGTCGATGCGAGCCTGATCGCCCCGGCCCTGGCGGGCGGCTTTGCCGACTCCAAGCCGCTGCAGATCCTCGCCCCGCAAATGGCCAGCAGTGAGTTCGAACCGGTGAAGTGGCATGTGCGCACCCTGCTCAAGGATCTGGATAGCGCCGCCAAGCTCTCCCGCGAGACAGGCTCGGCGACCCCGCTCAGTGGCCTGGCCGCACAACTGATGCGTTTGCACGGCAGCCAGGGCAATCTCGAGCGCGATCCGGCCACCCTGGTGAGCCTGTACCGTGAGCCCGACGCATGAAAGTTGCCGCCAACCTGTCGCTGTTATTCACCGAGCTGCCCCTGCGTGAGCGTGTGGTCGCGGCGGCTGCCGCGGGCTTCGATGGCGTGGAAATCCAGTTTCCCTATGAGCTGCCGGCGCTGCGCTTGCAGGAAGCCCTGGTGGCGGCCGGCATGCCCCTGGTGCTGTTCAACCTGCCTGCCGCCGACCTGATGCGCGGCGGTGCCGGGCTGGCCGCGGTGCCGGCACGTCAAGGCGACTTCGACCGCGCGCTGCAGGAGGCGTTGACCTACGCGGCGATGGTGCGCCCGGCCTGCGTGAATGTATTGCCGGGGCGTTTGCTGGCCGGTGTCAGCCGTGAGCAGGCGCTGACGACGCTGGCCGCTAACCTGCGCAAGGCTGCCGAGGCCTTTCAATTGTTGGGCATCGTGGTGCTCTGCGAGGCGATCAATCCGCTGGATATGCCAGACTTCCTGATCAATACCCCGGAGCAGCTGGATATGCTGCTGCGCGCCGTCGACCACTGCAATTGTCAGGTCCAGTACGACCTCTATCACATGGCGCGACAAGGTCTGGACCTGGTCGCCGGTATCGAGCTGTTGGCCGGACGCATCGGTCATGTGCAGTTCGCCGACTGCCCAGGTCGAGGCGCTCCGGGAACCGGGCAGATTGACTTCGCCCCGGTCTGGGCGGCTTTGCGCGACAACGGTTATCAGGGCTGGTTGGGGGCCGAATACAGGCCGGGCGAAGATGGCACTCGGGCGGGACTAGGGTGGTTGCCCGGGTGGCGCGACAACGGCCGAGAGCGCGAGACTTAGACAGGGCGAGATGGGGGAGTGGTCGGTCTGCTCAGGGCTGAGCCTGAGCGGTATCAAGCGCAACGCACTCGACCCGGTTGCGCCCCAGCTGTTTGGCGCGGTAGAGCAGCTGGTCGGCGCAGTGCACCAGTTCGCGCAAGCCCTGCCCGGGTTGCCACTGGGTTACGCCAAAGCTGGCGGTGACGCTGATGCGCTCGGTCAGCGGCTCGGCGACCAGCAGCAGGCGCAGTTTCTCTGCCATGACTGCGGCGTGCTCGAGGTCGGTATGCGGCATCAGGATGATGAACTCTTCGCCGCCCCAGCGGCACAGGCAATCGGACTCGCGCAACTGCGCCTTGATCCGTTGCGCCACGCTCCTCAGCACGTAATCGCCGGTTTCATGGCCATGCTCATCGTTGATCAATTTGAAGCGGTCGATGTCGAAGAAGATCAGCGCGAGTGGAAAGCCATAGCGCTCGGCGCGCTTGATTTCGTGCAGTGCCACCTCTTCGAATTTCAGTCGAGTCCACTGTCCGGTCAAACGGTCGGTGTTGGCCAGGTGTTCCAGCTGCAGGTTGCTGTTGAGCAGCGCCTGCTCGACCTGGCGTCGGCGTTTGATCTCCAGGCGCAGGTGTTGGGTCAGGTGAGCAAAGCGCCAGGCCACGGCGCCGACGAGCAGCAGCGCCGAGAGTGCGCCGATCACCACCTGATAGAGCACGCTGTGATCGGTTTCATGCTTGCGACTGTAGATAAACTCGTCCAGTTCCACCGGCCCTGTGGCCATGCCCAGTTGGCTGTAGTTGTTGGCGATGGTTTGCCAGCGCCCGGGGTTCATGTGCCCCAGTTGCACCAGGTCGGGCATGATCAGTTTTCTTAGCGCCTGGGCTTCGAAGCGCAGGTGTTCCGGGCTCTTGTCGGGCGCGTAGCGCCGGTGGATCAGCTGGACGCTTTCTTCGATGTGTTCCAGTGCATATTGCCAGCCTTTGAGGCTGGCCTGAATGAAGGCCTCGACCTGTTCGGGTCGCTCCTGCAGCAGCGTTTCGCGGGTGGCCAGCACGTCGTTGTAAAAATTCACGCCGTATTCGCGTGGGTTGATCAGCCGGTAGGCGACTTTCTGCTGGTCCAGCCAGAAGGGCTCGTTGGACAGGTAGCCATCGTAGGCATCGGTGTTGCCATCGACCAGATCTTGCGGGTTGAAACTGGTTTTGCTCACCTGTAGTTCGTTCAGGTCGATGCCTTCGCGGGCCAGGGTGATGCGCAGCTCGGCGCTTTCCGGCTCGGGCAGCAGCATCACCCGTTTGCCGGCCAGATCGAGTGGTGTGTAGATGTTCGAATCGGCGCGGACGATCCACACCACCGGCGAGCTTTGCATGATGGCCGCCAAGGCCACCACCGGCTTGCCCTGCATGCGGGCGATGATCAGGCCGCTGTTGGCAATGGCGAAGTCGACATCGCCGTTGAGCATGGCGTCTATCGGGTTGGGCGTACCTGGCCCGCCTTGCAGTATGTCCACTTCCAGCCCGGCTTGCTGGTAGTAGCCTTTTTCCAGGGCCATGTAGTAGCCGGCGAACTGAAATTGATGCAGCCAGCGCAGTTGCAGGCGCATGGTCTCGGTCGCCTGGGCAGCGGCTGGCCACAGGGCCTGGGTTAACAGCAGGCTAATGGTCAACCAGCGTGCGCTTGGCGCTCGATCAGGGGGGGAGGTCCGTGTCGTGTGGCTGGCAAACAGTTTGAACATAGCGGTCAGCCGTGGGCGCGGTGATTTAGGGCCTTGTAAGACCATGGACAGGGTTGGCGCTTACGTCAATAAACAGCTTGCCTGTTACAGCTCGGCGGTAGCGCGGTGGGTGCCGGCGGCGAAGGCGTGCAATGCGAACGCTTGGCACCGTTGAGGCTGGCGCAGACCGCTCCGTATCAGGCAGCCCACGGCCCCTGGCAGCACGCTGTGCAGATGCTTTGCCGGCTAGAGTCGCCATTTCGTTGCATAACGACGGCGAATAGTCGCAGACAGATAGAAAGCTAGCCTCTAGATTGCCTCCTGCGCATGCCTGGCCAGGTGTCGGCTGACCCGCTGACTCCAGCTCTTGGCAGCTGTCCATAACAACAATAGAGATGGATTCCATGCCGCAGTCCCAACCGGTGGCGAATGCCTGGCGCATTCTGTTCCTGCTTTTCCTTGCCAACCTGTTCAACTTCTTCGATCGCAGCATTCCGGCGATCATCATCGAGCCGATCCGCCTGGAGTGGAGCCTCAGTGACTTTCAGATAGGCTTGATCGGCACTGCGTTCACCATCGTCTATGCGATCGCCGGCGTACCCTTGGGGCGCATGGCCGATACTGGTTCACGGCGCAAGATCATGGGCTGGGGGCTAACGGTGTGGAGTGGCCTGACTGCCGTCAACGGTCTGGCCTGGAACTTCTGGAGCTTTCTGCTGGTGCGCATGGGCGTGGGTATTGGCGAGGCCAGTTATGCGCCGGCGGCCAACTCGCTGATCGGTGACCTGTTTCCGGCGCACAAACGCGCGCGGGCCATGGGCATCTTCATGCTGGGCCTGCCGTTGGGCCTGCTGCTGGCCTTCTTCACCATCGGCGCCATGGTCAAGGCCTTCGACAGTTGGCGCGCGCCCTTCTTTATCGCCGCGGTGCCTGGGCTGATCCTGGCGTTGTTCATGTTCTTCATCAAAGAACCCAAGCGCGGCGGCGCCGAGGCGGTGCAGGTGGCGGTCGAGCCGGTGCGGCAACCGTTGCGCAAGGTCCTGGCGATCCGCACGTTCTGGTGGCTGGTGCTGGCCGGGTTGGCCTTCAACTTCGCCACTTACGCGTGCAACTCCTTCATGGTGCCGATGCTGCAGCGCTATTTCCTGTTGCCGCTGGAGCAGGCGGCCGTGGCCACCGGGGTGATAGTCGGCGTGACCGGTTTGTTCGGCCTGACCCTCGGCGGCTGGCTGGCGGACCGGATTCATCAGAAGTCCGAATCCGGACGCCTGCTGTTTGCCGCCCTGAGCATGCTGGTGGCGGCGGGCTGCACCGGCTATGCGCTGTTCTCCGGGCATGTCCAGGTCGGCCTGTTCGTGGCGCTGTTCAGCATTGGCTGGCTGTTTTCCTACAACTTCTACACCTGCGTCTATACGGCGATTCAGGATGTGGTCGAGCCGCGTCTGCGGGCGACCGCCATGGCCCTGTTCTTCGCCGGCCTGTACCTGCTGGGTGGTGGCCTGGGCCCCATCGCGGTGGGGCTGCTGTCCGACTACTTCGCCAATGCGGCGATGCTCGCTGCCGGTGCCACGCAGATGAGCGAAACCTTCAAGGCGGTGGGCTTGCATGACGCGATGTACCTGATCCCCGTGGCGCTGTTTCTCACCATGCTGGCGCTGGTGCAGGCCTCACGCTGTTTCACGCGGGACGCCGCGCGGATGCGCACGGGCATGGCCGAGGCGGTGCCGGCCTAGCGGACCTGGGCTGCAGGTGTGCTTGGTCCGCACAGATATAGACGAGCTCTGGATTTGCCCGCATCAACTATAAGGCCCGCAATTGCGGGCCTTATAGTTCAGCGGGCCTAAGCCAGTCGAGCTTAGCCGGCCACCAGTACCCGAATCGCTTCCAGGCGTAGCGCCGCTTTGTCGAGCAGGGCCAGGCCTTGTTCGAGCTGCTGGCGCAGGGCGTCCAGTTCGCTGTCGCGCACGCTGGGGTTGACCGCCTGCAGGGCGGTCAGGCGGGTCAGTTCCTCATCGACGTCGGCGGCCAGGCGGCGCTTGGCCTCGTTGACTCGTTCGACGTGACGCGGCGCGACTTTCTCTTCGCCGGCATTGATCTGCGGGTTGAGGGCATCGCGCTGGGCCTGCACGAACTTGTTGGCGCTGGCCCGTGGCACGCTTTCCAGTTGGTCGTTGAGGGTCTCGAAACCCACCTTGTGGGCCAGGTCGTTGCCGTTGGCATCCAGCAGGCAGCGCAGCGCCTCCGGCGGCAGGTAACGACCCAGCTGCAGGGCACGCGGGGCGACCACTTCGCTGACGTAGAGCAGCTCCAGCAACACGGTACCGGGCTTCAGTGCCTTGTTCTTGATCAAGGCCACACCGGTGTTGCCCATCGAGCCCGAGCGCACCAGGTCCATGCCGCCTTGCACCATCGGGTGCTCCCAGGTGAGGAACTGCATGTCCTCGCGGGCCAGGGCCAGGTCGCGGTCGTAGGTGATGGTCACGCCTTCGTCGTCACCGAGGGGGAAGCTGGCGTCCAGCATCTTCTCGCTGGGGCGCAGGATCAGGGCGTTTTCCGAGTGGTCTTCGCTGTCGATGCCGAAGGCATCGAACAGCTGCTCCATGTAGATCGGCAGGGCGAACTGATCGTCCTGCTCGAGAATCGCCTCGACCAGCGCTTCACCTTCACCGGCGCCGCCGGAGTTGAGTTCCAGCAAGCGGTCACGGCCGGCGTGCAGCTCGCCTTCGAGGCGTTGGCGCTCGGCCTTGGCTTCGTCCAGCAGGCTCTGCCACTCACCGTCGTCGCCACTTTCCAGCAGCGGCAGCAGGCGGCTGCCGTATTGGTGCTGCAGGGCGTTGCCGGTCGGGCAGGTGGCGAGGAAGGCGTTCAGGCCCTGGTGATACCACTGGAACAGGCGCTCTTGCGGGCTGTTCTCCAGGTAGGGCACGTGCAGCTGAATACGGTGCTTCTGACCGATGCGGTCGAGACGACCGATGCGTTGTTCGAGCAGGTCCGGGTGGGCCGGCAGGTCGAACAGCACCAGATGATG
>JBFKAF010000086.1:0-9314 GCA_041621735.1 Pseudomonas sp. | reverse complement strand
CCTGCTGCGCGCCTTCGCCCAGGGCGGCTTTGCCGACTTGCATCAGGTTCATCAGTGGAACCTGGACTTCATCGCCAACTCGGCGCTGGCCGAGAAATACAGCCATTTGGCCGACCGTATCGACGAGACCCTGTCGTTCATGCGCGCCTGCGGCATGGACAGCTCGGCGCAAGTACGCGAAACCAACTTCTTCACCGCCCACGAAGCCCTGTTGCTCAACTACGAGCAGGCTTTCGTGCGTAAAGACAGCCTGACCGGCGGCTTCTACGACTGCTCCGCACATATGCTGTGGATCGGCGACCGCACTCGCCAACTGGATGGCGCCCATGTCGAGTTCCTGCGCGGCGTCGGCAACCCGATCGGGGTGAAAGTCGGCCCGAGCATGGACAGCGAGGAGCTGATCCGCCTGATCGACATCCTCAACCCGGACAACGACCCGGGCCGCCTCAACCTGATCGTGCGCATGGGCGCCGACAAGGTCGAGGCCGGTCTGCCGCGCCTGATCCAGACCGTGCAGCGCGAAGGCCGCCAGGTGCTGTGGAGCTCCGACCCGATGCACGGCAACACCATCAAGGCTTCCAGTGGCTACAAGACCCGCGACTTTGCGCAGATCCTCAGCGAAGTGAAGCAGTTCTTCGCCGTACACCAGGCAGAGGGCAGCTATGCCGGCGGCATCCATATCGAGATGACCGGACAGAACGTCACCGAATGCATCGGCGGCGCGCGGCCGATCACCGAAGACAACCTGTCGGATCGTTACCACACCCACTGCGACCCGCGGATGAATGCCGATCAATCGCTGGAACTGGCCTTCCTGATCGCCGAAACCCTTAAACAAGTGCGCCGCTAGAGCTAGGTGCGCCGGGTGGGCTGGGTGGACTGGTCATGTCTACGACGCCTTGCCCTGGCGCACTGGCGTCCCCGCACAGTTTCGCCCTACGCCTCTGCGCAGCGCCTGACAGCCATGCACCTCAGGCGTATGGTGAAAGCTTAATCATTCAAGGAAGGGGGTTGTGATGACCTGGTATATCTGGCTCCTGATCATTCTCGTGCTGGGCTCAATAGTCGGCGGCCTGATGATGCTGCTACGCACCGCCAAACCCCTGCCGCTGAGCGAAGAACAGCTGAAAAAAATCCGTGAACGCAAAGTCGAGATGGAAGCCCAGGACGCTAAGGACGCTCGCGAGCGCTAGCCTGCTGGTTGGCCTGGTAACGGGCTGCGCGCAGCTGAAGCCCGCGCCGGTCGACGCCTGCGCGGCGCTCTTCAGTGACGTGCAGACGGCCACCCAGACCCACCAAGACGCCCAGTACCAGCGCCTACAGGGTTTTGCCGGCCTGCGCAGCGATAGAATCCTGGCGGCCCTCGGCCCGCGCATGCACAGCCCGGAACAAAAGCGCCTGTGGCTGCAACGCCTGGCCGAGCACGATGCCGAAGCCAGCCGGCTCGAAATCGCCCAGCTGGCGTCCAGTCCACGGCAGGCCTGGCTCAGCGCTCCCCGGCAGGCCAGCCTCGAGCAGTGCCGGCAGACCCAGATCGAGCGCCTGGCCGATGATCCGGCGGCTTTCGCCCGCGCAGTCGACGCCGCGCAAGTGCCCGACGACTACCGCGACGGCGCTCGCGCACTTGGCCTCTACCCCCTGTTCAAGCCGCTCTACCGCAGCCTTATCGCCGCTTGGCAGCGCGCTGCCGCCGATGCCGTAGCCCCCGAGGACGCCCCCCGCTGGCTGGGCTATCAACCGGTGCCAACAACCCCAGTCGCGCCACCGCCTGTAACGCTGCACGAAGATGCCCTGGGCTTGCCGCAGGCGGACGCGGAACAACTCAAGATACTCTTCAGCCGTCATGCACCCTGGCTGAAGATCGAACAGGCCAGCCGCAGCGACCGCATCGGTAGCCCGCGCTATAACAGCGATGGCGCACGTGGTTTCAACCCGCTGCAAACACGTCTCTACCAGCACACCAGCTGGAGCCAATTGAATGGGCGCTGGCACCTGCAACTGATCTATCAATTCTGGTTCAGCCAGCGCCCCAAACCCCATCCCCTGGATTTGTACGGCGGCGAACTGGACGGCCTGCTCTGGCGGGTGACCCTCGACCACAACGGCAACGCCCTGTTGTATGACAGCATCCACCCCTGTGGCTGCTGGCACAGCTTCTACTTGCCGGCCGACTCTGCGCTGCACTTCCGCCAACCGGCCGCCGAAGAGCAGCGCCTGATGCAACGCCTGACGCTGAACGGCAAGCAGGCACCGACCCTCTGGCTGAGCGCGGGCGAACATCGCCTGCAATGGGTCGATGCGCGGCGCTCGCCCTACCCCTCGGTGACCTATCAGCGTGCCGCACTCGATGAGCTGCGCCAACTGCCCCACCCGCAAGGGCAACGCAGTCTCTATGCCAGCGACGGCCTGGTGCCCGGCAGTGAGCGCCTGGAACGCTGGCTGCTGTGGCCTTCCGGGGTCCGCTCCGCCGGCGCCATGCGCCAATGGGGCCGACATGCCACGGCCTTTATCGGCCGGGCCCAGTTCGATGACCCGCATTTATTGGAACGCTATTTCCAGCAACCCTGAACGCTACGCGGCAGTCAGGAAACCCGCCACAGAATGCGTACCGCACAAGGAGGTGTCATGCCGTTGCCCATGCGGTTTCTACTACCGACTCTTGCCCTGGCAGCCGGGCTTGTCTCAGGGTTCGTTCAGCCCAGTGGCCTGATCATCGGCACCGCGTTTATCGCTCTGCTGCTAGTCGGCGAAATATACCTGCCCAGCGCTCTCTGGTGGAGCCTCAGCCTGCTCGCCTGTATCGCTCTTGCCGCCCATGCGCTGCCCGGCTTCAGCCCCTGGCAACTGTGGCCAGCACGCCAACTCAGCGGCGATGCCCCGCCTTATGCCTTGCGCCTGTCGTGGGACAAACTGTTGGTCGGCTTGAGCTTGCTCGCCTGGTGGCTGGGCCAAGCTGATTCGCCGCTCAATCGGCTGCAGCCGCGACACTTAGCGGCTGCGATACTCCTGACGCTGACCGGCGTGCCGCTGCTGGCCTTGCAGCTGGGCGTGGTCGCCTGGCAGCCGAAATGGCCGCAGGACCTGTGGCTCTGGTTGGCGGTCAACCTGAGTGTCACGGTGCTGGCCGAAGAACTGCTGTTTCGTGGGCTGCTGCAAACCCGCCTGATCGCCTGGCTCGGTGTCTGGCCTGGCATAGTGCTGACGGCACTCTTGTTCGGCGCCGTGCATGCGCCCTTCAGCCCGCTATTTGCCCTGGTCGCCGGGGTCGCAGGCCTGGGCTATGGCCTGGCCTTTCACTACAGTGGCCGCCTGAGCCTGGCGGTAGGCCTGCACGCTGCGGTCAATCTGCTGCATGTGCTGTTGTTGAGCTATCCACTGCGCCTGGTTTAACCACTATCTGATAGCGGCCAAAGATATCGGCCAACTGGCCATTCTGACGTAGTTGCTCCAGCAACCCGGCGAACTGCTCGGCACTGATAGGTGAACCTGGACGCATCAGTACATGATGCTGATAGCGCTGATCGACTCGCTCGGAGACCAGCACCTGCCCGCTGTATTGTCGATGCCGCTGGAGGAAATCGCCGATATACGAGCGTGTAACCAAGGCGATTTCCACCCGCCCATGCAGCAGCATCAGCAAGTTGCTGTCATGCGAATAGCTCAGTCTGGCATTGAAGGTCGTACGGAGAAACTCCGGCTCGGCATTGAAGTCGGCAAAGGCGTAGTGATAGCCTGTGTGGAGCGCCAGACGCTTGCCGCCCAGATCGTCGAAATACTCTTGCGTGCGCCCCGGCTCGGCACGCGTGACAAACACTTCGGAGTCCTCCAAGCCCATTTCGATAGCGCTATGGGCGATGGACTGCCAACCCCAGGCCGGGTTCTCGAAAATCGCCAGATCGATTCGCCCCTCCTCGAAGTCACGGAAACGTCGAGCGACCGAGGTTGGTCGCATGATGAAGTGAAAATCAGACTGCGCCCGATTCAGCGCATCGAGCAGCGACACCAATAGACCGCGGGCCTGCGCCTGCTCGGGCTTGTCCACATAAGGCGGAAAATACACACCGCTGACATTCACCGTTTGCTCGGCGGCAAGCGGCCCGGCCAGCAGCAGGGTTAAGAACAATGACCAAACGCTTAATATTCTGCACATAGATAACGATGCCCCTCAGCATTTCCTTGCTGCAGTAAAGCCGGCCTAAGCCAGGCAACCCGATCAGTCAGTGCCGTCTAGTCACCTGGCGAACCTGGCACCGCCAGATGATAACGGCTAAGCAATGCATCCAGCTGCCCGTCGCGATTGAGCGCCAACAGTAAGGCAGCAAAGGCATCGGGCGCCAGGGGCGCCTGCGGACGAAACAGGGCATGGTGCTTGTACACCTGATCGACCCGCTGCGACACCAGAAAGCCCGAGGCTAATTCGGGGTGGCGATCCTGATGAATCTGCAAATAGGAACGGGTAATCACCGCGATGTCCGCCCGCCCCCGTGTGAGCATGGTCAGGTTATTGTCATGGGAATAGGTGAGTACCGCATCAAATGCCTGAGTGAGGTACTGCTGATCGGCATTGAAGCCCGCAAAGCCATAGTGGTAACCGCTGTACAGCGCCAGACGCTTGCCCTTGAGCTGCTCGAAATAACTTTCATCGCGCCCTGGCTCGGCCCGCGCGACGTACACCTCGGCATCTTCGATGTGCAAATCAAGGGCACTATGCGGCGTGTCTTGCCAGCCCCAGCCGGGCGACTCGAACAGGATCATGTCGAACCGTCCGCTCTGCAGATCCCGGTAGCGGCGGGTCACCGAGGTCGGCACCAAGACGAACCGGTAATCGTTTTGCAGTCGATTCAACGCCGCCAACAACTCCGGCAACAACCCGCCAGGCTTGGCGCCTTCCGGCTTCACGACATAGGGTGGGAAATGATAGGCACCGACCAGCACAGACTGTTCGGCAAGCGCAGGGAGCCCTAGCAGCAGAGATATCGCAAACAGCAGTCCCTTGAATACCCGGCTCAAACGGCGCACCTCCTAGCGAACAAAGCCGTAAGCTGCTCCCTGTAGTGGCTAGGCGTGCACATCCTTGTCGCGCGAAGAAATAGTATCAAAAGGCCACACTAGTCTAGTCGACTTTATTCACACTTCCTTGAGCACCAGTGACAATGCTTCTTCGGCCAGTTGATCCAGGCTCATGGGACCTTCCGGGCGAAACCAGGTGGTGGTCCAGCTCAGCGCGCCAGTAAGAAAGCGTCGCAGGATGAACGGGTCGGCGTTGAAATAGCCCTCAGTCCTAGCCTCGTTGAGCACCTCGAGCCATAGCTGCTCGTAGCGGTCACGCAGTTCGAGAATGAACGCCTGGCCCTCTGCCGAGAGCGAACGCCATTCATAAACCAGTACTGCCATCGCCTCGCCGGTGCCGCCCATGATCGACTGCAGCTCGCAGCGAATCAGCGCCAGCACCCGCTCACGCAGGCTGTTGGCCTCGGCCAGCGAAGCTTGCATCAATGCGGTGTTGTAGCGAATGGTCTGCTCCATCACCGCGCGCAGGATCTCATCCTTGCTTTTGAAGTGATGGAAGATGCTGCCCGATTGAATGCCCACCGCACTGGCCAGGTCGCGCACCGTGGTGCGTTCGTAACCCTTGCTGCGAAACAGATGGGCGGCGGTCTGTAGCAGCTTGCCACGGGCGCTGTCTGGATCGGTGATCAAACCACTGCTCACCAACTCGCGTAACACCGCCTGTGCTTGTCGATCATCCACGCGGGTGATTCTCCCCTGTTGTTATTTATCGATGTGCGACCCGCAGAACAGCGCAACTGCCCAGCACGTTCTGCCAGGTACGCCAAGTGCCTGTCGTGACGGGTGAAATTTATGCCCCGCCGGGCTACCAAGCAAGCGCTTGGGCGCATTTTTGGCCGAAAAGCCCTCACTTTGCACTTTTAAACCAAGCGCTTGCTTGGTAGCCTCTGGTCTATCTTCTCAATGTGTTGCGGGCTCTTCCAATGACTAAAACCGTACGCATCGGCTGCGCTTCCGCATTCTGGGGCGACACCTCCACCGCCGCCGCTCAACTGGTAACAGGTTGCGAGCTGGATTATCTGGTGTTCGACTACCTGGCCGAGATCACCATGTCGATCATGGCCGGAGCCAGGCTGAAGCAGCCCGACGCCGGCTATGCCACTGACTTCGTCGAGGTACTCGCGCCGCTGCTGCAGAGCCTGGCCAACAAGAACATCAAGGTGATCAGCAACGCCGGCGGGGTTAATCCCCAAGCCTGCGCCAAAGCGCTGGCCACGGCATGCGAACAGGCCGGGGTGAACCTGAAGATCGCGGTGCTGCATGGCGATGACCTGCGCCCCCGACTCGGCGAGCTCAACCAGGCCGGCACCCGGGAAATGTTCAGCGGTGCGCCACTGCCGCCGCTGTGCCTGTCGGTCAACGCCTACCTCGGCGCACCGGGCATCGTCGAAGCACTGAAACTCGGCGCCGACATCGTCATCACCGGTCGCGTGGTCGATAGCGCCGTGGTCAGCGCGGCGCTGGTGCACGAATTCGGCTGGGCCTGGGACGACTACGACAAGCTGGCGCAAGCCGCGCTGGCCGGGCATATCATCGAATGTGGGGCGCAGTGCACCGGCGGTAACTTCACCGACTGGGAGTCGGTGCCGGACTACGAACACATCGGTTTTCCCGTCGTCGAAGTGACGGCCGACGGCAGCTTTATCGTGACCAAGCCGGAAGGTTCCGGCGGCTTGGTCACGCCCCTCACCGTGGGCGAGCAGATGCTCTACGAGATCGGCGATCCGCGCGCCTATCTGCTGCCGGATGTGGTCTGCGACTTCACCCAGGTCAGCCTTGCACAAAGCGCCCGCGACCGCGTGGCCGTGCGAGGGGCCAGGGGCCTACCGCCAACCTCCAGTTATAAGGTCAGCGCCACCTACCCAGACGGCTTCCGTTGCACCGCCAGTTGCCTGATCGCCGGCATCGATGCGGTGAAAAAAGCCGAACGGGTCGGCCGGGCAATCATCAACAAGACCGAGGAAATCTTCGCCGAGCGCGGCTGGGCGCCTTATCAGGAAGTCAGCATCGAATTGCTCGGCAGCGAAGCCACCTACGGTGCCCATGGCCAGCGCCAGGACAGCCGCGAGGTGGTGATCAAAATCGCCGTGCGCCACACCAAGAAAGAAGCGTTGATCCTGTTCTCCCGCGAGATCGCCCAGGCCGCTACCGGCATGGCGCCGGGGCTGACCGGCATAGTCGGCGGCCGACCCACGGTCTACCCGCTGATCCGCCTGTTTTCCTTTCTGGTGGATAAAACCGCCTGCAGTCTGGCCGTCGAACTGCACGGCCAACGCCGCCCGGTCGTCCTGCCTTCGCTGACGACTTTCACCGGTCCGGCTGAGGCTGTAGAGCCACCCACGGCCAATGGCCAAAGTGCAACCAGCGTGCCGCTGATCAAGCTGGCCGTGGCCCGCTCCGGCGACAAGGGCAACCACAGCAATATCGGCGTGATGGCGAGAAAGCCCGAGTATCTGGCGTGGATCGCTGCTGCGTTGAACGAGGACGCCGTGGCCGAATGGCTGCAACACGTACTGGACACGCAAACCGGCAAGGTCAGCCGCTGGTACCTGCCGGGCAGTTACAGCCTGAACTTCCTGCTGGAGAACGCCCTGGGCGGCGGCGGCGTGGCCAGCTTGCGCATCGACCCGCAGGGCAAGGCCTTCGCCCAGCAGCTGCTGGAATTCCCGGTGCCGGTGCCCAGGGCCCTGGCCGAACAATTGTGAAACCTAGGGTGGGTTAGCCACAGGCGTAACCCACCGAGAAACCTCAGCCGACTCGGCAATGAGGCATGGCATCCCTGGTGGTTACGCCGCTTCGCGGCTAACCCACCCTACAAAAGCGAGCATTGGACATGGCGTACGACTCGATCTACAAACCCGGCCTGTTCGAAGGCCAGAATATCCTGGTCACCGGTGGCGGCAGCGGTATTGGCCGCTGCACCGCCCATGAACTGGCGGCCCTCGGCGCCCATGTGGTGCTGGTCGGGCGCAAGGCCGACAAACTGGAGAAAACCGCAGCGGAAATCATCGAGGACGGTGGCAGCGCCAGTTACCAGGTCTGCGACATCCGTGACGAGGAACAGGTGCAAGCCATGGTCGCCGAGGTGCTCGCCGAGCGCGGCAGCATTCACCACCTGGTCAATAACGCCGGCGGCCAATACCCCGCCCCGCTCGCCTCGATCACCCAGAAAGGCTTCGAAACCGTGGTGCGCACCAACCTGGTCGGCGGCTTTCTGGTGGCCCGCGAAGTGTTCAACCAGTGCATGAGCAAGTCCGGCGGCAGCATCGTCAACATGCTCGCCGACATGTGGGGCGGCATGCCCGGCATGGGTCACTCCGGCGCGGCGCGCGCCGGCATGGAGAACTTCACCAAGACCGCCGCCGTCGAGTGGGGCCATGCCGGGGTGCGGGTCAATGCGGTGGCACCGGGCTGGATCGCTTCCAGCGGCATGGACACCTACGAAGGGGCGTTCAAGGCGGTGATCCCGACCCTGCGCGAGCATGTGCCGCTCAAGCGCATCGGCAGCGAATCGGAAGTCTCCGCCGCCATCGTCTTTTTGCTGTCGCCGGGCGCCGCCTTTATCAGCGGCAGCTGCATCCGCATCGACGGCGCCGCCAGCCAGGGCAGCCGTGCCTTCCCGCTGTTCAAGGCCAAACCCGGCTTGAGCAAGTCCTACAACGGCTTCCACCGGGCCTACCTGCCCGATGTACTGAAGCAGCAGGAGGAGTAAGGCGAATGCCGGTTATCCAGTCTGACATCGACGTACTGGGCGACGACTTCGCCAGCAATCGCGAGGCCATGCTCCAGGTGGTCGAGGGCTTTCGCGAAGTCGAACAGCAGTGCCTGAACAAGGCCAGCGAGGCCAAGGCCAAGTTCGACAAGCGCGGCCAGTTGCTGCCGCGCGAACGCCTCAACCTGCTGCTCGACGCTGGCGCGCCCTTTCTCGAACTGTCCTCGCTGGCCGGCTACAAGCTGCACGACGACAAGGACGGCACCCAGGCCGGCGGCGGCATCATCTCCGGCATCGGCTACATCGCCGGAGTGCGTTGCCTGATCAATGCCAGCAACAGCGCTATCAAGGGCGGCACCATTTCACCCAGCGGACTGAAGAAAACCCTGCGCCTGCAGCAGATCGCCTTCGAAAACAAACTGCCGGTGGTGACCCTGGCCGAAAGCGGCGGCGCCAACCTCAACTACGCGGCGGAAATCTTCGTCGAAGGTGCGCGCGGCTTCGCCAATCAGGCGCGCATGTCGGCCATGGG
>JBFKAF010000085.1:0-9317 GCA_041621735.1 Pseudomonas sp. | reverse complement strand
TGCTGCCGACGTTGGTTGGCTTGGGCTTCTGGCAGCTGGCCCGGGCGGAAGAAAAGCGTCAGCTGTTGGCTGCGCAGCAGGTGCAGCAGCTAGCCGCACCGATCGGCATTGACGAGCTCGAAGGTCATCCCGATCCCGCCTACACCCGCGTCCAACTGTACGGTCAATTCGACGCGCAGCACAGTTTGCTGCTGGATAACCGCACCCGTGGCGGCCAGGCGGGCGTGGAGCTTCTGCAGCCCTTCTACGACCAGAACAGTGGCCTGTGGCTGCTGCTTAATCGCGGTTGGCTACCCTGGCCGGATCGGCGCATAACCCCGAGTTTCGCCACCCCGCAAACGCCGCTGAGTCTGACCGCCTGGGTCTATGTCTCATTGGGCGATACCCTGCAGCTGCAACAGGCACCAGCGGGGAAGGATTGGCCACGGCTGATCACGCGGGTCGAGCCGCAAGCGCTTTGGCAGCAACTGGGGCGTGCCGGCTTGAGCCATGAGTTGCGTCTGTACCCCGGCCCGGCATCCTTGCAAGTCGACTGGCCGGTAGTCGCCATGAGTCCGGATAAGCATTTGGGCTATGCCGTGCAATGGTTCGCCCTGGCGGCGACGCTGTGCGGCCTGTTCATCTATCTTGGTTTACATAACGCGCGGGAGACTCGCCATGAACCCAGCCATCGCCCTGCCTGAAACGCCTACCCAGCCCCGTCGGCGCGGCCGCTGGCAGCTGCTCCTGTTGTTGGCCATCGTCATCGGGCCGATGCTTCTGGCCAGCGCCATGTATCACTGGCGTTTCTGGGTGCCGGAAAGCCGCAGCTATCACGGTGAGCTGATCGGCAATGGTCAGACCCGCGCAGACCTGGGCGTAGATGCTGGCGAAGAAACGCGCTGGCAACTGCTGGTCACCGCGCCAAGCGTTTGCGCGACGGACTGTCGGCAACTGGTATTTCTCGCCCGGCAAATCCATATCGGCCTTAATCGTGACGCCTCGCGTGCCTCGCACGCCCTGGCCAGCACGCAGCCGCTGAGTGTCGACTACGATGCCGAGTTGCGCCGCGGCTATCCGCAGTTGCTGCGTTTTCAGCTGGAGCCCCAGGCCTATGAGCGAATCGCCGGTGAAACCGAGGCTGCGCAACTGTGGATAGTCGACCCGCTCGGCAATCTGGTGTTGCGCTACGACGCCGGCAGCAAAGGCAAAGGGGTCCTCGACGACCTACGCTATCTGCTGAAGATTTCGCAAATAGACTAATTGGCCGTTGGACAAGGATCAGCGATGACTAAGCCTGGTTACCGAATTGCCTTGTTTGCCACCCTGCTGGCCTTGCTGGTGGTCATGCTCGGTGCCTATACCCGGCTGAGCCATGCGGGCCTCGGTTGCCCGGATTGGCCAGGTTGCTATGGCTTTATCGGGGTGCCGATGAGCGAGCATAAACAGGGGTTGGCCGAGGTGCGCTTCCCCGAAGCTCCGCTGGAAGTGGCCAAGGGCTGGTATGAAATGATTCACCGCTATTTTGCCGGTAGCCTCGGCCTGGTGATTCTCGGCCTGGCGGTGCACGCTCTGCGTCGTCGGGGTGACGCGGGCCAGCCGTTCAAGCTGCCGCTGCTGTTGCTCGGCCTGGTGATCCTGCAAGCGGCGTTCGGCATGTGGACGGTTACCCTCAAGCTCTGGCCGCAGGTGGTTACCGCTCACCTGCTCGGCGGTTTTGCGACGCTCAGCCTGCTGTTTCTGCTGACCCTGCGCTTGTCCGGCGCGGCGCCCGCGTTGTCCAATCCATCCCCGCGCCTGCGCAGCCTGGCGGCAGCCGGCTTGGCCCTGGTGATTGCCCAAGTCGCCCTGGGCGGCTGGGTCAGCAGCAACTACGCGGCAGTCGCCTGTGTGGACCTGCCGACCTGTCATGGTCAGTGGTGGCCGGCGATGGACTTCGCCAATGGCTTTCATCTGTCCCAGCACATCGGCCCGAACTACCTGGGCGGCCAACTCGACAGCGAAGCGCGCACCGCCATTCACATGACCCATCGCCTGGGCGCCTTGCTGGTGACGGCGCTGCTACTGCTGCTCGCCTGGCGGCTGCGCCGTGACGGTCTGTCGCGCCTGGCCGCTTTGCTGTCACTGGCGCTGGCGACGCAGGTCGGCCTGGGCATGAGCAACGTGATCTTTCACCTACCCTTGCTGGTTGCGGTAGCGCATAACCTCGGCGGTGCGGCATTGCTGCTGACTATGGTGTTGATCAATTACCGCGTGCGTGCGGTGGTGGCCGTGACAGCCGAGGCCGCGCAGCAACAGACTGGCGACACGACGACCCGGACTGACTTCGCGGCGTTGTCGAGCAAATAACCAGAACGATCGAGGAGAGAGCCGATGGCGACGCTACTACGCAAAGAGCAAACCCACGCCAGCTGGCGCGACTACCTGGAGCTGACCAAGCCACGGGTAGTGGTGCTGATGCTGATCACCTCATTGGTCGGCATGTTTCTCGCCACCCGTGCCGGGGTGCCCTGGCAGGTGCTGATCTTCGGCAATCTGGGCATCGGTCTATGCGCCGGCGCCGCGGCGGCGGTCAACCATGTGGTGGATCGGCGTATCGACTCGATCATGGCGCGCACCCACAAGCGCCCGCTGGCCGAGGGACGGGTCTCGCCGGTGGCCGCGCTGAGCTTCGCCCTGGTGCTTGCAGTGTCTGGGCTGGTGCTGTTGCTGAGCTTTACCAATGAACTGGCGGCCTGGCTGACCCTGGCCTCGCTGCTGGGTTATGCGGTGATCTATACCGGCTTTCTCAAGCGCGCCACGCCGCAGAACATCGTCATCGGTGGTTTAGCCGGCGCTGCACCCCCGCTGCTCGGCTGGGTCGCGGTCACCGGCCAGATAACCGCCGAACCGTTGCTGCTGGTGCTGATCATCTTCGCCTGGACGCCGCCGCACTTCTGGGCCCTGGCCATCCACCGCAAGGAAGAGTACGCCAAAGCCGATATTCCGATGCTGCCGGTGACCCACGGCGAGCACTACACCAAGGTGCATATCCTGCTGTACACCGCGATGATGATTGCGGTCAGCCTGTTGCCGTTTGTCATCCACATGAGCGGCCTGCTCTACCTGCTGTGTGCCATCGGCCTGGGAGCACGCTTCATGCACTGGGCCTGGGTGTTGTACCGTGACAGCAAACCGCACGCGGCGATCAACACCTTCAAGTACAGTATCTGGTATCTGTTCCTGTTGTTTATCGCCCTGCTGGTCGATCATTACTTGCTGCTTAACCTGTAAACCGTTGGTGCCATGACCCGAACTCAGAAAACCGTCTTTATTCTCGTCGCCGTCGTCGCGCTGGTGCTTGGCCTGACCGTCAACAAGGTACTGACCAGCAAGGGGCAGGCCGATCCGACCGCGCTGCTGGATGCCGGCATCGTGCTGCTGCCACAAAGCCGTACGCTGCCTGAGCTGAGCCTGACCGATCAGCATGGCCAGGCGTTTGCCGTCGACCGGCTCAAGGATCAGTGGAGCCTGCTGTTTTTCGGCTACACCTTCTGCCCGGACATCTGCCCGGCCACCCTCGCCGACTTACGCCAACTGCGCAGCAAGCTGCCAGAAGAGGCGCGGGCCAAGCTGCGCGTGGTGCTGGTCAGCGTCGACCCCCAGCGCGATACGCCGGAGCAATTGAAGAAGTACCTGAACTACTTCGATGCCGACTTCGTCGGGCTGACCGGTGAGGAGAAAGATATCCAGAAACTCGCCAACGCGGTGAGCATCCCCTATATCCCGGCCGATACCAGCGAGGAAAACTACACCGTCAACCACAGCGGCAATCTGGTGATCCTCGGCCCGGACGGCACCCAGCGCGGCTTCATCCGTGCGCCACTGAACAACGAAAAACTCGTGCAGCAGTTGCCTGCCTTAATGGCACCGCGCAGTTAGTACGCCACCCAGTGTGTGGTGCCCAGTCGGGCACTTACCTGCCCTCCGGTTCTACTTCAGCTGTTAGCGGGCGAATAACTGCGACATGTCCCTGAAGGCTTTGAACTCCAGGGCATTGCCGCAGGGGTCGAGCAAGAACAGGGTGGCCTGCTCGCCCACCTGACCCTGAAAGCGCACATGAGGCTCGATCACGAATTCAGTGTTGCGTGCCTGGAGTCGCGCGGCCAGCCGCTGCCAGTCATCCCACCCCAGTACCACGCCGAAATGCGGCACCGGCACGTCGTGGCCGTCCACCGGGTTGCTATGCGCGGCCTCTTGGTGCGGCATCTTCGGCGCCTGGTGAATCACTAACTGGTGGCCGAAGAAGTCGAAGTCCACCCAGTGCTCGCTACTGCGGCCTTCGGCGCAGCCGAATACTTCGCCATAGAAATGCCGAGCGGCGTCCAGGTCGTGGACCGGGATGGCCAGGTGAAAGGGGGCGAGTGGCATGGCGATAATCCTTGCAGGTTGGTGATGCACTGATTTTAGTAACAGCGATGTCGATTAAAAGCGAATATTCCTGCGCCTAAGCCCAGGTGGAATCAATCGATGAGGCGCCGAAGATTGCGTGAGCTGGTCGGCGTGCTGCGTCGGGCACAGCAGCAGCCGGCGCTGGAGTGCTTGTTGCAGTGCCTGGTCGGGGTGGCCAAGGCCGAGCAGCTGTAGGACCCGCCTGCAGGCTACCGCGCTGCTAGCGACGCCTCAGCAACAAGAGCGCTTGTCGCGCGGGCAGAAAAAACCCGCTGGGTCAGCGGGTTTTTACTCGGTGCGGCTTGAGTGTGGCTTAGAACGCCGGGACCACGGCGCCCTGGTACTTCTCAGCGATAAAGGCCTTCACCTCGGCACTGTTCAGCGCCTTGGCGAGTTTCTGCATGGCGGCGCCGTCCTTGTTGTCGGGACGGGCGACCAGGATGTTGACGTAAGGCGAGTCGTTACCTTCGATGAGCAGCGCATCCTGGGTGGGGTTGAGCTTGGCTTCCAGGGCGTAGTTGGTGTTGATCAGCGCCAGGTCGACCTGGGTCAGCACGCGGGCCAGGGTCGCAGCTTCCAGTTCGCGGATCTTGATGCTTTTCGGGTTCTCGACGATGTCCTTGGCGGTGGCGGTGATCCCGGCGCCGTCCTTGAGGGTGATCAGCCCGGCCTTCTGCAATAGCAGCAGGGCGCGGCCGCCGTTGGTGGCATCGTTGGGGATGACCACGTTGGCGCCTTGCGGCAGCTCGGCCAGGGCTTTCACTTTGCTCGAGTAGGCGCCAAACGGCTCGACGTGTACGCCGGCCACGCTGACCAGCGCGGTGCCACGGCTGCTGTTGAACTCGTCCAGGTACGGTTGATGCTGGAAGAAGTTGGCGTCCAGGCGCTTTTCCGCTACCTGCACGTTGGGTTGCACATAGTCGGTGAATACTTTGACGTTCAGCTCGACGCCTTGTTGGGCCAGGGCCGGCTTAACGAACTCGAGGATTTCCGCATGGGGCACGGCGGTGGCAGCGACGCTGAGGCTTTCTGCCTGGGCGGACAGTGCGGTGAGGGCGGCGAAGGCCGCGAGCAGTTTTTTCATGATCGACTCCCTGTGGGATAAAAGTTGTGGGATATGAACGGGGTCAGGCGCTTAGCCGCGGACGATGTGAAGTCGTAATCGCCAGCAAGCTGGCGCCTACAAACCTTTTATTTGCGTGAAAAATGCACCACCAGCTTGTCGCCGACGCTTTGCAGAACCTGCACCAGCACCAGTAACAGCACCACGGTGACCACCATCACGTCCGGCTGATAACGCTGGTAGCCATAACGCACGGCCAGGTCGCCGAGCCCGCCGCCACCGATCAGGCCGGACATGGCGGTGTAGGACACCAGGGTGATGGCGGTGACGGTGACGGCGGCGAAGATCCCCGGCAGGGCTTCGGGCAGCAGGGCGTTGGTGATGATCTGCCGAGTGCTGGCGCCCATCGCCTGAGTCGCTTCGATGATGCCGCGATCGACCTCGCGTAGCGCGGTCTCCACCAGGCGCGCGAAGAACGGCGTGGCGCCGACCACCAGCGGCGGGATGGCGCCGGCCACGCCCAGCGAGGTGCCGGTGATGATCACGGTGAAGGGGATCATCACGATCAGCAGGATCACGAAGGGCACCGAGCGCAGCACGTTGACCAGCAGCGACAGCAGGGCATAGAAGCCCTTCTGCTCGAACATCTGCCGTGGCCCGGTAAGGAACAGCAGCACGCCAAGGGGCAGGCCGAGCAGTACGGTGAACAGCAGCGAGCCGCCGAGCATGCTCAGGGTATCCAGGCTGGCCTGCCAGATTTCCGGCCAGTCGACATTCGGCAGTAAGTTGGCCAGTAGCTTGTCCATCAGCGCAGCACCTCCAGGTGTACGTCGGCGGCCTCGAAGCGCGCCAGCGCGGCGTCCAGGTCACCGCCACTCAGGGCCAGGGTTAGTTGACCGTAGGGGGTGTCCTTGATCCGGTCGATGCGCCCGGCGAGGATGCTGTAATCCACCCCGGTTTCACGGGCGACGGTGCCGAGCAGCGGCGCGTAGGTCGCCTCGCCCTGGAAGGTCAGGCGCAGGATGCGCCCCTGCACATGGGCGAAGTCGTCGTGCAGTTCATTCTCGTCGATCTGCTCGGCTTCCAGCACGAAGCGCTTGGTGGTCGCATGCTGTGGATGCAGGAACACCTCGGCCACCGTGCCCTGTTCGACTATCACCCCGGCGTCCATCACCGCCACGCGGTCGCAGACCCGGCGGATCACGTCCATTTCGTGGGTGATCAACACTATGGTCAGGTTCAGCTCGCGGTTGATCTCGGCCAGCAATTGCAGCACCGAGGCGGTGGTCTGTGGGTCGAGGGCGCTGGTGGCCTCGTCGCACAGCAGGATCTTCGGCCGGGTGGCCAGGGCGCGGGCGATGCCGACCCGCTGCTTCTGGCCGCCGGACAGCTGCGCCGGGTACTTGTTGGCGTGGTCACTGAGACCGACGCGGGCGAGCAACTCGGCGACGCGCTGCTCGAGTTCGTGGCGCGCCAGGTCGCCGGCCAGTTTCAGGGGCAGGGCGACGTTGTCGGCGACGGTCTTCGAGGACAGCAGGTTGAAGTGCTGGAAGATCATCCCGACTTGCTGGCGAAAGCGCCGCAGGCCACTGGCATCCAGGGCGGTGACCTCTTCGCCGTCGATCTGAATGCGCCCACCGGAGGGTTGTTCCAGGCGGTTGATCAGGCGCAGCAGGGTGCTTTTGCCGGCGCCGGAGTGGCCGATGATGCCGAACACTTCGCCACGGGCGATGTGCAGGTCGGTCGGCTGCAGGGCCGGAATTTGTTGGCCCGCGACGTTATACGCCTTGTGGACCTGGTGAAAATTGATCACGCGTTAAACCTTTTGGGTTCGTCGAGCTGCCGGATAGGCATATGAGGCGAGCTAGTCTACCTGCCGCTGTTTAGGTCGCAAAAATCTTTGTAGAGCTATGGTTATAGCAAAATGACATGAGCGGGCGTGACGCTCAGCGCGGTGTCGTCGCCGCTTACGCAGCCGTTCGATCCTACCGGTGCGGGGTGAGCACCAACTGCGGCACCTGACCGGGTTTGATCGCCTGGCTCAGACGCGCATTGAAACTCGGGTCGAGTCGCTTGATGCGCGCATTCAGCAGCGCGGCAACCCAGGGAAAGTCCTTGGCCTGGCGCACTTCGATGCGTACCGCACAGCGGAATGCCACCACGTCTTCGGCGACCGTATCGAGCAGGCTGCGCAGGCGTTCGTTGTCCTGTTTATCCAGCATCGGCAGGGGCACCACGCTGCTGGCGGCAGCCGGATCGATCAGTTTGGCCTGGACCGTGGCGGCTGGTGTGCTGGGCTGCGGAGTTGCTTTCAGCGCGGCGGCCTGGTGTTCGGCGGCCAGGCGTAACTGCCGGGCCTGTTCCAGGCGCGCCGCCTCGGCACGGGCGGCGGCCTGATCGGCGGCGCTGCGAGCTTGGGCCGCGGCCGTTTGTTGGGTCTCGCGGGCCTGGGCGATGGCGCCGTCCAGGCCGGTGGTCAGGGCGGGTGCCTGGGGCATCAAGCTGCGCGCGCGGCTGAGGGCCGTGGCGGCGCTGTTCAGGTCGCCAGTCTGCAGGGCTTGTTGTCCTTGCCGCAGATAGGCTTCCGCCAGTTGCCGCTGATATTGTTCCAGGCGGGTATCGCCCGCGGCGCGTTGTTGCAGGGCGTTGAGCTGGCTCTCGGCCTCGCCCAACTGACCGCTGGCCAGGCTCTGTTCGAGCTGGCGAAAGGCGCTGACCAGGTCATCGGTGGGTAGATGGGCGACTTGCGGGGCACTCTGGCAAGCGGCTAACAGCAGTGAAATCGCGGCGATAGATAGGTAACGTGTGGCGAACGACATCATTCCTGCGAGTCTCGTATAGAGCAAAAAACGCGCAATTCTACACCGCTTGAGCGAGTACAACCAAACCGTGCGCTCACTCCGCTGTTTAAGCCGTACGGCGTGGCCATGCAAAGCTCAGTAGAAACAGGCTGGCGGCGGAGACCACGATAGACGGCCCGGCCGGGGTGTCCTGAAACCAGGACAGGCTGAGGCCGCCGCACACCGCGATGATCCCCAGCAGGCTGGCGCCGAAGGCCATCTGTTCCGGCGTGCGGGCATGGCGCTGGGCGGCGGCGGCGGGAATGATCAGCAGCGAGGTGATCAGCAACACACCGACTATCTTCATCGCCACGGCGATCACCACGGCGATCAACAACATCAGGCTCAGACGGATCGCCGCCACCGGCAAACCTTCGACCTTGGCCAGTTCTTCATGCACGGTGATCGCCAGCAGCGGGCGCCAGAGCAGCGTCAGCAGCAGCAGCACCAGGGCGCTGCCGCCGAGAATCCAGGCCAGGTCGCTGGGGCCGACGGCCAGCAGGTCGCCGAACAGGTAGCCCATCAGGTCGATGCGCACCTCGCGCATAAAGCTCAGCACCACCAGGCCGAGTGACAGGGTGCTGTGGGCGAGGATCCCCAGCAGGGTATCCGAGGCCAGCGGTTGGCGGCTTTGCAGGGTGACCAGTAAGGCGGCGAGCAGTACGCAGCCGACGGTCACCGCCAGGGTCGGGCTGACGTCCAGCATCAGACCCAGCGCCACGCCGAGCAGCGCGGCATGCGACAGGGTGTCGCCGAAGTAGGCCATGCGCCGCCAGACCACGAAGGAGCCGAGCGGACCGGCCACCAGCGCCAGGGCCAGCCCGGCGAGCAGGGCGTTCAAGAGGAAGTCAGGCATGCTTGCAGTCGGGCCCATGTACGTGCGGTTTGTCGGTCACCACACTGCCGTGCAGGTCGTGGTCATGGTCGTGATGGTGGTGGTAGATCGCCAGGCTCTTGGCGTCCTGGCCGAACAGCTCGACGAAGGCCGGGTCGAAGCTGACCTG
>JBFKAF010000084.1:0-9351 GCA_041621735.1 Pseudomonas sp. | reverse complement strand
TGATGTCCATGCCGCGGAACGGCTCGGCCGCCTTGATGAACCATTGCAACTCCTGCAATTGCTGTTCTGGCGTCAGGGTCGATGGCGCGAACTCCGAACCGATCCATTTCTTCGCCGCATCCTCGTAAGCATCGGCCCAGGCAGCGCCACTCAAGCCCGACAAGGCGAGCAAAGCCGCCAACGCCGCACCATGTCGTGTCTTGTTGTTATTGTTGAACATAGACATCTCCTTTTTGATTGTTAGATCGGCAACCAACAGATCGAAACACCCACCGGCGCCCTTGCAGCAGCACACATCCGCGCTAGCCGTTTTCTGCCTCAACCCCACCGCATCACAGTAAACAGCCAGAGCATGGACAGCAGCGACGCTATCCAGATCGACCAATCGGTTACGCCCAGTATCAGCAGATGCCAATAGGCGCTGCCGAGCAGCCCGATAAACAGCCGATCGCCACGCGTCGTCGCGATCGGCAAGAAGCCCCGACGCTCGGCGCAGGGCGAGCGCATCTCCCAAACAGTCATGCCCACCAGTATCAGCGCGATGGCGCCGAAAAAAATTGCCGTGGGTAAGGTCCAAGCCATCCAATCCATAGTCTTATCTCCTCAAACCCGACCAAGGGCGAAGCCCTTCGCCACATGATTGCGGACGAACCAGATCACCAGCATGCCCGGCAGGATGGTTAGCACCCCGGCCGCTGCGAGCACCCCCCAATCGATCCCCGATGCCGATACGGTGCGGGTCATGACCGCGACGATAGGCTTGGCATTCACCGAGGTCAGCGTGCGTGCCAGCAGCAGCTCGACCCAGGAGAACATGAAGCAGAAGAAGGCGGTGACGCCGATACCCGAGCCGATCAACGGGATGAAGATCTTCACGAAGAACTTCGGGAAGCTGTAGCCGTCGATATAGGCCGTCTCGTCGATTTCCTTCGGCACCCCGGACATGAAACCCTCCAGGATCCACACAGCCAACGGCACACTGAACAGGCAGTGAGCCAGGGCCACGGCGATATGGGTGTCGAACAGGCCGATAGAGGAATACAGCTGAAAGAACGGCAGCAGGAACACCGCCGGCGGCGCCATGCGGTTGGTCAGCAGCCAGAAGAACAGGTGCTTGTCGCCGAGAAAACGGTAGCGCGAGAAGGCATAGGCAGCCGGCAAGGCCACCGTCAGCGAGATCAGGGTGTTCAGGCACACGTAATACAGCGAGTTGAGATAGCCCTCGTACCAACTGGGGTCGGTGAAGATCACCTGGTAATTGGCCAGGGTGAAGTCCTGCGGCCAGAGCGTCAGGCTGCCGAGAATTTCGGTGTTGCTCTTGAACGACATGTTCAACAGCCAATAGATCGGCACCAGCAGAAACAGGATATACAGCGCCAGCACCACTTTCTTACGTAGGGTCATGGTCGGGGCCTCAGCGATTCTTGTCGGCGTGGGTCATGGCGGTATAGAACAGCCAGGACAACAGCAGAATGATCAGGAAGTACACCAGCGAGAAGGCGGCTGCGGGGCCCAGGTCGAATTGCCCGATGGCCATCTTGGTCAACGTCTGACTGAGGAAGGTGGTCGCATTGCCCGGCCCGCCCCCGGTAAGCACGAAGGGCTCGGTGTAGATCATGAAGCTGTCCATGAAGCGCAGCAGCACCGCGATCAGCAGCACGCTTTTCATCTTCGGCAATTGGATATGGCGAAACACCGCCCAGGCCGACGCGCGATCGATCCGCGCGGCCTGATAGTAGACATCGGGAATCGCCCGCAGCCCGGAATAACACAGCAGCGCCACCAGCGAGGTCCAATGCCAGACGTCCATGACCAGCACCGTCACCCAGGCGTCCATGGTGTTGGAGGCGTAGTTATAGTCGACCCCCGCCTCGTTGAGAGTCCAGCCGAGCAGGCCGATGTCGGCGCGGCCGAAGATCTGCCAGATGGTGCCAACCACGTTCCACGGAATCAGCAACGGAATAGCCATCACGATCAAACATGCCGAGGCCCAGCGTCCCTTGGTCGGCATGGTCAAGGCGATGGCAATGCCCAGGGGGATCTCGATCAGCAGCACGCAGCCCGAATAGATGAACTGGCGTAACAGCGAGTCGTGCAGGCGCGGGTCCTGCAGCACCTGCTTATACCAGTCGAAGCCGACGAAAATACGCGTCGAGGGGTCGAAAATGTCCTGCACCGAGTAGTTGACCACCGTCATCATCGGCACGATGGCGCTGAATGCCACCAGCAGAAACACCGGCAGCACCAACCACCAGGCTTTATTGTTATGCACCTTGTTCATGGGGCCACCTCCACCAGGTAGTCATCGGCATAGAGCATCAGCCACTGCGCCGGAAAGCTCAGGTAGACCTGCTGTTGCGGCACCGCTTGATCCTCCTGCAAGCGCACCTTGAGCAACTGGCCATCCAGGCGCAGGGTGAGAATCTTGTAGGTGCCCAGGTCCTCGACATGCACCACCTCGCCACACAGGGCGCCTTCGTAGGGGCCATCCCAGACATGCACGAACTCGGGACGGATGCCGACTTTCAAACTCTGCCAATTCATCCCTGCCAGGCGTTGATTCAGCGCCGGGCTCAACGGCAACCGGGTATCGGCGAAGCGCACCCCGCCCTCGCAAGGGCTGACCTCGATCAGGTTCATCCCCGGACTGCCGATGAAGTAACCGACGAAGGTGTGGCTGGGCCGCTCGAACAGCTCACGCGGCGTACCGAACTGGACGATCTGCCCGCCGTACATCACCGCGATCTTGTCGGCGAAGGTGGAAGCCTCCAACTGATCGTGAGTGACGTAGACCATGGTGATATTGAACTGCTCGTGGATCTGCTTGAGCTTGCGCCGCAGCTTCCACTTGAGGTGCGGGTCGATCACCGTCAGCGGCTCATCGAAGAGAATCGCCGACACATCGTCACGCACCAGACCACGCCCCATGGAGACCTTCTGCTTCTCGTCGGCGGTCAGGTTACTGGCCTTCTTGTGCAACAGCGGGTGCAGGTCGAGCACCTCGGCGATCTCGTGCACCTTGCTCATCACCCGCGGCTCGGCCATGCCCTGATTGCGCAAAGGGAAAGCCAGGTTGTCGAACACCGTCATGGTGTCGTAGACCACCGGAAACTGGAAAACCTGGGCGATATTGCGTTCCTGCGGCGACAGCTCGTTAACCTCGCGCATGTCGAACATCACCTGGCCCTCGGACGGGACCAGCAAACCGGAAATAATGTTGAGCAGGGTCGACTTGCCGCAACCCGAGGGGCCCAGCAAGGCATAGGCACCGCCCTGCTCCCAGACATGGGTCATCTCGCGGATCGCGTAATCTTCGGGCCCTTGTGGTTCACGGCTGTAGCTGTGCGCCAGGTTCTGCAAACGAATCTCGGCCATCAGGCACTCCTCCCTACGCGGCGGCTCGGCGCCTGCACCAGCTGACCTTGAGTGTCGAACGCGAACAGTTTGTGCGTGGGGATATAGATCAGAATCGGCGTATCCACGTCGTATTCATGCACCCCCGGCAGGTGTAGCACCAGGACGAATTGATCATTGCTCACGTGCAGAAAGGTTTCCGAACCGCTTATTTCAGCCAGATCGACGGTCACCGCCAACTCGAGATCGTCATCGTTCGACGGCACCAGGCCAATGTGACTGGGGCGCACGCCAAAGCGGTACTCACCCTCGGCAATGTCTTGCAGGTCCGGGTTGAGTGGAAAATGCACGGCATCGGCGAAACTCACCTCGGTGCCGGTGATCCGTCCCGGCATCAAGTTGATTGGCGGCTCGGAGAACAGCTCGGCAGCCAATACCCGTTGCGGGCGGTGGTACACCTCGGCAGTTTTTCCGCTCTGAATTACCCGCCCCTCGTGCAGCACCGTAGTGGTGCCACCCAAGGCAAGCGCCTCGTTAGGTTCGGTCGTCGCATAAATAGCGATGGTCTGGCGAGTCTTGAACAGCTCGCGCATTTCCTGGCGCAGCTCTTCGCGCAGCTTGTAGTCGAGGTTGACCAAGGGCTCGTCAAACAATACCAGCTCGGCGTCCTTGACCAGTGCACGGGCCATCGCCGTGCGCTGCTGCTGGCCGCCGGACAGCTCCAGCGGATGACGCTGCAGCAAGGCCTCTATATGCAGCATCCGCGCAGTCTCCAGCACTTTGCTGGCGATCTCATCTTTGCCGATGCCGGCCTGACGCAACGGCGAGGCGATGTTCTCGAACACCGTCATGGTCGGGTAATTGATGAATTGCTGATAGACCATCGAGACGTTGCGCTTGCGCACCGGCACTCCGGTCACGTCCGCGCCATTCATCAGAATGCGCCCACTGGTTGGCCTGTCCAGGCCAGCCAACAGACGCATCAGGCTGGTCTTGCCGGACAAGGTGCGGCCCAGCAAGACATTAAAAGATCCAGGTTCGAAACTCAGACAGGCGTCATCGATATACAACTGATTATCGACGACCCGAGTGACATGCTCGAGGGTAAGCGACATGGCGTGCCCTTATTATTGTTGTGCCCTGCGGTCAAAGCACCGCGCTGCATTCCTTTAAGCGACTTCTGTGCCAGCTTGCTAAACTCACCACAAAAACAACCTAACTTATTGATAATAAAGCCTTATAACTAATAACAAGATGATCGAATAGCGTTCACGGCACAGATTACTCAGTGTTCATTTTGAACAACTGAACACTTCGAGCGTTGACAGTGAACACATCTGAACAACACTCTGTAGGCCGCGCAGGCTATCGAGCACTCGCCCAGCGACTGATAAAAACAATAGATACGCAGACCAACGGAACACCCTTGTTATGGCTGAAGCTGCCCAAGCGCCCTCCCACGAAAGCGTCATTCAGGACTCCTGGGCGCGCTGTCGCGAGTTCGGCCTGACTCACCACAGCGCCCCCAGTTTTATCCGCCCCGGCCAGGGCGAAGTGTCCGCGTTACTGGAGAGCCAACACGCACTGGTGCAGACCACGCACAAAGAGGTGCTGCCTTATTACGGCAACATCATGGCCAACTCCAACTGCTTGATCATGCTGGCCGACAACCAGGGACAACTGCTGCAATCCTGGGGCGACCAACGCTTCATCGAACCGGCGCACGCCCCCGGCTTCGTCGCTGGCGCCAACTGGCTGGAACGCTACACCGGCACCAACGCCATCGGCACCGCGCTGACCTGCGGCCAGGCCGTGCACATCCAGCATGACGAGCATTTCCTCAAGGCCAACCGCTTCATGACGGGCTCTGCCTCGCCGATTTTCGATGAGCAGCGACAGATGATCGCGGTGCTGGATGTCTCCAGCGACAGCTACCTGCCGCCCTCCCACACCCTCGGCATGGTCAAGATGATGAGTCAGTCGGTGGAAAACCGGCTGATTCTCAACCTGTTCAAACAGCACTACTTTCAGCTGACCTTCAACACCAGCCTGAACAACCTCAACAGCCCCTGGGCCGGGCTGCTGGTGTTCGATGAGACGGGCCAGATCGTTTCGGCCAACCGCCGCGCCGACAGCCTGCTCGGCGTTGGCCTGGCGCGAATGAATATCGAAAGCCTGTTCGATGTACCGCTGCAGCACTTGCTCAACCAGCCCGAGGCGCAACCCTTCAACCTGCGCGCGAATGGGCGCTTTCGTTTTCATGCCCAGGTCAATCGCCCGCAGCAACCGGCGCCGATCCAGGCCCGGGATTTTCGCCCGAGCGCATCGGTGGAGCAGAGCGGCAAAGGCTTTACCCTGGCCTCGATCAACCTGGGCGACCCGCGCGTCGATAAAGCCGTGCGCCAGGCCGAACGCCTGCTGGAAAAAGACATCCCGATTCTGGTGCATGGCGAAACCGGGGTCGGCAAGGAAGTGTTCGTCAAAGCGCTGCACCACGCCGGCTCGCGCAGCAAACAGGCGTTCATTGCGGTGAACTGCGCGGCCATCCCCGCCGAACTGGTGGAGTCCGAGCTATTCGGTTACGAAAAAGGCGCGTTTACCGGCGCCAACCAGAAAGGCAGCATCGGCCTGATCCGCAAGGCGCACAAAGGCACGCTGTTTCTCGATGAAATCGGCGACATGCCCCAGCGGGTCCAGGCCCGCCTGCTGCGCGTATTACAGGAGCGCTGCGTACAACCACTGGGCAGCAGCGAGCTGTACCCGGTGGATATCCGCCTGATTTCGGCGACTAACCGCCCGCTACGCCAGGACGTCGACAGTGGCTTGTTCCGCCAGGACCTGTATTACCGCATCAGCGGCCTGAACCTGGAACTGCCGCCCCTGCGCGAACGCACGGACAAGGCCGCGATGTTCCAACGCATCTGGGACTACCACCGCGAGGCGCAGCAAACCGCCGGGCTCAGCCGCGAGGTCGTGACCCTGTTCCAGCGCCACCCCTGGCCAGGCAACCTGCGGCAACTCAGCAGCGTGCTGCAGGTCGCCCTGGCCATGGCCGACGAGCAACAGATTCGCCCCGAGCACTTGCCGGATGACTTTTTTGCAGACTTGCAAGAGATGAGCACCACGCCCGAGCCGATCAGCCAAGCGCCACAGCCGGCACCAACGGCATCCGACGAGGAGGATTTGGCCAGCCAGTTCCAGGCCTGTGGCGGGAATATTTCCTCGTTGGCGAGAAGCCTGGGCGTGAGTCGTAACACCTTGTACAAGCGCCTGCGCGAGCAAGGCTTAAAGGTATAAAAAGCATCGTCAGCCCTGGCAAGCAGCCTGGCACTCGAGATTGGCGGGCAACCGCAGAGTGCCGCCCAAGCAATGAAAAGGCCGCTCGAAAGCGGCCCGTTCAATTCAGCAGATAACTTACTCAGCCAAACGCCAGGTCGTGCCGCCTTTGCCGTCTTCCAGCACCACGCCCATGGCGCTGAGCTGGTCGCGGATGCGGTCGGACTCGGCCCAGTTTTTCTCGGCGCGGGCTTGCAGGCGCGCGGCGATCAAGCCGTCCACTGCGGCAGCATCGACCTTGCCCGCGGCGCCGGCCTGGAGGAAGGCATCGGGCTGCAGCTGCAACACTCCGAGCACGCCAGCCAATTCCTTCAAGCGCGCCGCCAGACCGGCCGCCGCCTGCTGATCGGTGTCGCGCAGGCGGTTGATCTCGCGAGTCAGCTCGAACAGCACGGCGCAGGCTTCCGGCGAATTGAAATCGTCGTCCATCGCCGCGCCGAAGCGTTCGACGAAGGCCTCACCGCCAGCCGCCGGCACTTCGGGCAAGCCGCGTAGCGCGTGGTAAAACCGCTCCAGGGCGCCCTTGGCTTCCTTGAGGCTGTCCTCCGAGTAGTTGATCGGGCTGCGGTAGTGGCTGGACACCAGCAGGTAACGCACCACTTCCGGATGGTACTTTTCCAGCACCTCGCGAATGGTGAAGAAGTTGCCCAGGGACTTGGACATCTTCTCGCCGTCCACGCGAACCGCGCCGGCGTGCATCCAGGCGTTGGCGTAGAGCTTGCCCGTGGCCGCCTCGCTCTGGGCGATTTCGTTCTCGTGGTGCGGGAACACCAGATCCGGGCCGCCGCCATGGATGTCGAAGGTCTCGCCCAGGCAGCAGGTCGACATCACCGAGCATTCGATGTGCCAGCCCGGCCGCCCCGCGCCCCAGGGCGACGGCCAGCTCGGCTCGCCGGGTTTGGCGCCCTTCCACAGGACGAAGTCCAGCGGGTCCTGCTTGGACTCGTCGACTTCGATACGCGCGCCGACGCGCAGGTCTTCGATCTTCTTCCTCGACAACTTGCCGTAGCCGACAAACTTACCGACCCGGTAGTAGACATCGCCATTGCCGGGGGCGTAGGCGAAGCCCTTGTCGATCAGGCTCTGGATCATCGTGTGCATGCCGGGGATGTGCCCGGTGGCGCGCGGCTCCTGATCCGGGCGCAGCACGCTGAGACGCGCCTCGTCTTCGTGCATGGCGGCGATCATCCGCTCGACCAGTGCTTCGAAGGGCTCACCGTTCTCCTGGGCGCGCTTGATGATCTTGTCGTCGATGTCGGTGATGTTACGCACATAGTTCACGTCGTAGCCGCGATGGCGCAGCCAGCGGGTAACCACGTCGAACGCCACCATCACCCGCGCATGACCGATATGGCAGAAGTCATAGACCGTCATGCCGCACACATAGAGGCGCACCTGGTTGCCCACCAGCGGTGTGAAGACGTCTTTGCTTTTGGTCAGCGTGTTGTAAATCGAGAGCATCAGAATTCCTTGGCAATCACGGACCAGCGCACTGGCCCGGTTTCAATCAGTCTTCCCGAGCGTCAGGCCCAGGAGTCGCGCAGGGTCACGGTGCGGTTGAACACCGGCGCACCCGGCTTGCTGTCCTTGATGTCGGCGCAGAAATAGCCTTCACGCTCGAACTGGAAGCGTTCCTCAGGCTGCGCCTGGGCCAGTGACGGTTCGGCGCGACAGCCCTTGAGCACTACCAGCGACTCGGGGTTGATGTTGTCGAGGAAGCTGGCGCCCTCTTCTGCCTTCTCCGGGTTGGCCGAACGGAACAGGCGGTCGTACAGACGCACTTCGCACTCGACGCTCTCGGCGGCCGGCACCCAGTGGATCACGCCCTTGACCTTGCGCCCTTCGGGGTTCTTGCCGAGGGTGTCCGGGTCATAGGAGCAGCGCAGTTCGACTATATTGCCGTCGGCATCCTTGATCGCCTCGTCGGCGCGGATCACGTAGCTGCCGCGCAGGCGCGCCTCGCCACCTGGGACCAGGCGCTTGAAGCCGGCGGGCGGCACTTCCTCGAAGTCGCCGACGTCGATGTAGATCTCGCGGGCGAATGGCAGCTGACGCACGCCCATGTCCTGCTTCGGATGACGCGGTAGCTCGAGATTCTCGACCTGGCCTTCCGGGTAGTTGGTGATCACCACCTTAAGCGGCTTGAGCACGCACATGGCACGCGCGGCATTGGCGTCCAGGTCATCGCGGATACTGAACTCCAGCATGCCGACATCGACCACGCCGCCGGCCCGGTTGACGCCGATCATGTCGCAGAACTTGCGAATTGACTGCGGGGTATAACCGCGACGGCGATAGCCGGTCAGGGTCGACATGCGCGGGTCGTCCCAGCCCTGCACGTGGCCTTCATCGACCAACTGCTTGAGCTTGCGCTTGCTGGTGATGGTGTAGTTCAGGTTGAGGCGGGCGAATTCATACTGGCGCGGCTTGGCCGGCACCGGCAGGTTGTCGAGGAACCACTCGTACAGTGGGCGGTGATCCTCGAACTCCAGGGTGCAGACCGAATGAGTGATGCCTTCGATGGCATCCGACTGACCGTGGGTGAAGTCATAGCTCGGGTAAATGCACCACTTGTCACCGGTCTGGTGATGGTGGGCATGCCGGATGCGATAGAGGATAGGGTCGCGCAGGTTCATGTTCGGCGAGGCCATGTCGATCTTC
>JBFKAF010000083.1:0-9368 GCA_041621735.1 Pseudomonas sp. | reverse complement strand
GGCAATCGTTTAAGGAGCAGGGCAATGAGCAGTTTGAACTGGGTTCGTGGATTCAACGCTACCGTCGGTTGGGTGGCCCCTCATGCGGTGGCGAGCAAGATGCGCCGCGAGTTTATGACGCCGCGGACCTTGCCGCCGCGTGACTGGGAGCTGCCGCTGTTGGCCAGGTCGGAGCGGGTTACGCTGCGCTTCGGACTCTCGGCCTTACGCTGGGGCAGCGGCCCGACTGTACTGCTGATGCATGGCTGGGAGGGGCGGCCGACGCAGTTCGCCGGGCTGATCGATGCGCTGGTGCGGGCCGGCTACGGGGTGATCGCGCTGGATGCTCCCGCCCATGGCCATTCGCCGGGGCGTGAAGCGAATGTGGTGCTATTCGCTCGCGCTTTGCTCGAGGCGGCCGCTGAGTTGCCGCCGCTCAAGGCGGTGATCGGCCACTCGATGGGCGGTGCCAGCGCATTGTTGGCCACTCAGTTGGGGCTGCGTGCCGAGGCGCTGGTCAGTATTGCCGCGCCGAGTCGGATACTCACCATGCTGCGGCGTTTTGCTCGCTACATGGGATTGCCGGAGCAGGCGAGGGCGCAGTTCGTGCGCCTGGTCGAGGAAAAGGCCGGAATGCCGGCCGGACATCTCGATGTAGCGCGTTACCAGCTGGATCTTCCGGGCTTGATCGTGCATGCCGTTGATGATCCGGTAGTGCCGTTCAGTGAAGCCGAGGCGATTCATGAGGCTTGGTTCGACAGCCAGCTGTTACGCGTAGAAACTGGCGGACATCGCAAGATCCTGGCCGATCCGAGCCTGCAGCAGGCGGTGCTGCAACTGCTCGGAGAGCTGCGCCATGCTCCACAGCGCGCGGTGGCGTCCTAACTGTCCGCTCGATTGTGCCCGGTGCAGCCGCTTCGCGCTGCCCCGGGTCGGCGCCTTCTGTTTGCATGGCCGAGGCGATCCGGTATTGCTCCGGCGAGGGTGTTTCGGCATGTAGCCCGGCCGCCTCAGCACTGGCCCGCCAACGCCAGCCTGGAGTTGCTCAGCCGTTGCGGCCTAGAATTGTTCGTGCGTTATAGGCTGCCCGCGCATGATTCGGGTCGTCAGGTGCGTGTGTTTGAGTCTGGCAGCGCAGGCGCACAATAGATGTATTCGCCAGGGCTGGTCGGCGTCAGTGTCTGCCCGGGTTGGGGGCGGATTAGCCTGTCAGTTGGGCAATTTCGCAAGTTGGTATGCAGTTTGGAGCAACCAGGAATGAGTTGGGATCTTGCTAATCCATTCGTCATCGACCTCAGTGTCAGTGCCGATGATATCGATGGTCTGGGTCACGCCAATAACGCGGTGTATGTCAGTTGGCTGGAGCGCTGCGCCTGGCGTCATTCGCAATACCTGGGATTGGATTTGACTGAGTATCGCCGGCTTGATCGCGCCATGGCGGTGCTCCGGCATGAAATCGATTACCTGGCCAGTGCCTATGAGGATCAGGAGTTGCAAATGGCTACCTGGATCGTCGAGTCGGATCAGCGCCTGAAAATGGATCGGCGTTTCCAGCTGGTGCGCCCGGAGGATGGTATGACTTTGCTGCGCGCCAAGACCACCTTCGTCTGCATCGAACTCTCCAGTGGCAAGCCCAAACGCATGCCGATCGAGTTTATCGAGGGGTACGGGCTCGCCCTGCAGCCGCCGTTTCCGATGGAGCTCTAGCCCGGCAGCGGGGGCGAAGCAGCGCGCTGGTGTTGAGTGCCTCCGCCAATCCTTGCTGGGTCCGTGGCCTGCTTGGGCTGGGCCGACTTTGGTTGAGACGCCTTGGCCGCAGTACGCCGCGCGCCGGGCTCGTGCCGAGCATTTCGCCCTCGGCGCTGCAGCGCGTACACTACGCGCCGTTTTTTCGAGAGTTTAGCTATGCAGATCGCCCTGGCACCCATGGAGGGTTTGGTCGACGAGATCCTCCGTGATGTGCTGACGCGGGTAGGGGGAGTCGACTGGTGCGTGACCGAATTTATCCGGGTGACCGAACGGGTGCTGCCGGCCACGACCTATCAGAAGCTCGCGCCGGAATTGTTCAACGCAGCGCAGACCGCGGCCGGGACGCCGCTGCGCGTGCAGTTTCTCGGTTCCGACCCGCAGTGCCTGGCGGATAACGCGGCGTTTGCCTGCACCCTCGGCGCGCCGGTGATCGATCTCAACTTCGGCTGCCCGGCCAAGACCGTGAACAAGTCACGCGGCGGCGCGGTGTTGCTGAAGGAGCCGGAGTTGCTGCACGCCATCGTGCGTGAAGTACGGCGCACGGTGCCGGCGGCCATTCCGGTCACCGCCAAGATGCGTCTGGGTTTCGATCATAAGGACTATGCCCTGGAGTGCGCGCAGGCCTTGGCCGAGGGCGGCGCCGGGCAGTTGGTGGTGCACGCGCGAACCAAGGTCGAGGGCTACAAGCCGCCGGCGCATTGGGAGTGGGTGGCGCGGGTGCAGGAGGTGGTCAGGGTGCCGGTGTTCGCCAATGGTGATATCTGGAGCCTGGATGACTGGCGGCGCTGCCGAGAAGTCAGTGGCGTCGAGGACATCATGCTCGGGCGTGGCCTGGTGGCACGCCCGGATCTGGCCCGGCAGATCGTTGCGGCGCGGGCCGGGCAGCCGGTCACCGTGATGGACTGGAGCGAGTTCCAGCCCTTGCTCGCCGACTTCTGGCTGCAAGCCCGGCGCAAGATATCGCCGCGTTATGCGCCGGGACGCTTGAAGCAATGGTTGGCCATGTTGACCCGCAGTTACCCGCAGGCGGTCGAGTTGTTCGGTCTGCTGCGGCGAGAGAACGATTGCAACCGTATCGATACCCTGCTCGGCGTCGAGGCTCCGCTTCGCTCAGGCCGGGAACAGGCGGCTATCGCCTAAACACGGGCCTGGCTGCAGGCCTCAGGGTTGCAGGCGCAAGTCACCGGCACTGCGTTCGGCAGGCTGTGAGTCGATTCTCAGCGTCCGCCGCTGACATCCAGCAGCGCGCCGCTGGTGTAGGAGGCGTGCTCGCTGGTCAGCCAGAGAATCGCCTGGGCGACTTCCTCGGCGCGCCCGCCGCGCCCCATGGGGACGCTCTGGCTGACCCGTGCCACCCGTGCGGGTTCGCCGCCACTGGCATGGATCTCGGTATCGATCACTCCGGGTCGTACCGCATTGACCCGAATTCCTTCCGCCGCGACTTCCTTGGCCAGCCCCAGGGTCAGGCTGTCGATGGCCCCTTTGGCCGCCGCGTAGTCGATATATTCATGCGGCGCACCCAGGCGAGCGGCCACCGACGACAGGTTGACGATCACCCCGCCACGCCCGCCGTGCCGGGTCGACATGCGTTTCACCGCTTCGCGCGCGCAGAAGAAGCTGCCAAATACATTGGCGCCGAACACCCGCTGCAGACGCGCGCCGTCCATCTGCTCCAGGCGCATTTGTTGTTCCAGCATGCCGGCGTTATTGACCAGTACATCGAGGCGGCCGAAGTGTTGGTCGAGGGTTGCGAAGAGGCGCTGTACCTGGAGTTCGTCGGCCACATCGGCCTGCACCGCCATGGCGTGGCCGCCGGCGTCGACGATTTCCGCAACCAGGGCTTCGGCGGCTTGCCGTTGCTGGCGGTAGTTAAGGCACAGGGCATAGCCTTGAGCGGCGGCCAGTCTGGCGGTGGCGGCGCCGATGCCACGGCTGGCCCCGGTGATCAGCATGACTTTGTCCATCGACGCTCTCCCTGTAAGCGAATTGTTCGGGTGCTTGAAATCTTCTCGGCTAACCGCAGCTTCAGTCATGCGCGACGCCGAAGTCGGGTCGCGCAATGAATCACTCGCTGTGATTCAGGATACTAGCCATGGGTACTGCATTTCCCATGATCCCGCTGGTCAGCCAGTCGACTGGCTTCGATCGCTTCAAGTGGCCTGCTCAATATCGATCCGCTGTGCATCGTCCCTGATCCGGTCGAGGCCAAGCGCATCCCGATCAATGGTCTGTGCCCGGCGCGGGCCAGCCAAGCGCCGATTGTAGATACAGCTCAACACTCGGGGCGGCAGACGGCGCCCTGAGCGCTTTATGCGTTGAGCAGGCGCTGCTGAGTATGCGCCAGCAGGGCGCGGAATTCGGGGAGTGGCAAGGGTTTGCTGAACAGGTAGCCCTGATACTTGTGGCAACCTTGTCGCTCGAGAAAATCCAGTTGTTCCTGTTGCTCGACCCCTTCGGCGATCATTTCCAGGTCCAGGCTGCGCGCCATGGCGATGATGGCGCGAATGATCTCCGCATCGTTGGGGTCGCAGGTGGCATCGCGGACGAACGACTGGTCGATTTTCAGCACGTCCACCGGCAGGCGCTTGAGGTAGGTCAGCGAGGAGTAGCCGGTGCCGAAGTCGTCCATCGCGAAACTGACGCCGATGCGCTTGAGGCGATTCATCTTGGCGATGGTGTCTTCGATATTCTGAATCACGATGCCTTCGGTGATTTCCAGCTTGAGCATGGGCTTGGGCATTTTGCTGTTGCGCAGGCTGCTTTCCACGCGTTCGGCAAGGTCGTTCTGGCGGAACTGCCGCGGGCTGATGTTCACGCACAAGCTGAAGTTCAGTTCGTCGACCAGACCCTCGTCGAGCAGTTGCGCACAGACGTGGCAAGCCTCTGCGAGGACCCAGCCGCCGACTTCGAGAATCAGCCCGCTTTCTTCCAGTACGTGGATGAACAGCGCCGGCGATTGTGCGCCGAGAACCGGGTGTTGCCAGCGCAACAGCGCTTCGGCGCCGATGATCTTGCCATTGCGGGCATCCACTTGTGGCTGGAAATACAGCTCGAATTCGCCGCGGGCGAGTGCCAGGCGCAGGTCGTTCTCCAGGCGCAGGCGCTCGCTGGCGGCTTCCTGCATGGTGCTGCGAAATAACTGGATGGTATTGCGACCCGAGTCCTTGGCGCGGTACAGGGCAATGTCGGCGCGCTTGAGCAGGTCGGCGGGGGTGTTGCCATGGTCGGGAATCAAGGCAATGCCAATGCTCGGCGTGACTTGCAGGCGATGGCCGTCCAGCAGCATCGGTTCGGCGAGCAGGTGGCGCAGTTTCTCCGCCACCTTGCGGGCCTGGCGGGTGACCTCCGAGCGTTTGCCTTCGAGGCCCGAGAGCAGGACCACGAACTCGTCGCCGCCGAGGCGGGCGACGGTGTCTTCCTGGCGCACGCTGGCTTCCAGGCGGGCGGTCACCAGCTTGAGTACGGTGTCGCCGACCGGGTGACCCAGCGAGTCGTTGATGTGCTTGAAGTGGTCAAGGTCGAGGAACAGCAGGGCGCCGCGCAGTTCATGGCGTTTGAGCAGGGCGATCTGCTGGGTCAGGCGGTCCATCAGCAGGGCGCGATTGGGCAGGTTGGTCAGCGAGTCGTGATAGGCCAGGTGTTGAATCTGCGCCTGGGCTTCCTTCAGCTGGCTGATGTCGCGGGCGGTCAGGAGCAGGCAGTCGATGCCGTCCAGGTCGATCGGCTCGACCGAAACCTCAACCGTCTTGAGCCTGCCGTCCCGGTGTCTGCCGAGCATTTCCAGGTGCACAACACGTCCGTCGCGCTGGAGCTGCTCGATCATCTCCTGACGCTGCTTGGGGTGGGCCCAGACATTCATGTCCAGGGCTGTGCGGCCAATGACCTCTTCCGGGCGGTAGCCGGTGAGGCGGCAGAAGCCTTCGTTGACTTCGATATAGCGGGCGCTGTCGCGTTCGGTGATGGTGATGGCGTCGGGGCTGGAGTGGAAAGCCTTGGCGAACTTCTCCTGGCTGGCCTTGAGCGCGGTCTCGGCCCGCTGGCGCTCGGTGATGTCGCGAAAGGTGGAGGTGATGCACAGTTGGCGCTCGACCCGGATAAACCGGCTGGACACCACGCACGTCAGTTCCTGGCCGCTGCGGGTGAGGAAATGCACGATCTCGTTATCCAGACCCTGGTCGCGGGTGAGCTTGTCGAACAGCTGCCGACGTTGCGCGCTATCGACCCAGAACCCTACATCCGGGCCGCTGCGGCCGACGATATCCTGAGGTTGCCAGCCAAAGATTTGGCTGAAGCTGGGGTTGACCTCGATGAACACGCCGTCACGGATGCGCGAGACGCAAATCGGCTCGGGGCTGGCCTGGAACAGGGTGGAGAACTTCTCCTCCGAGGCCGCCAGGCGTTGTTCGCGCTGAACCCGTTCGCTGATGTCCATGAGCACGCCGGTCATGCGCAAGGGCGCATTCTGGGCGTCGCGGTAGAGTTTGGCGGTGCTTTCCAGGTAGTGGGTTTCGCCGTTGGCGAAGCGCGAGCGGTAGGTGACCTGGTAAACCTGCTGGCGATCCTCGAGCAGTTCGCGATAGGCCTTGCGCATGAGTCGTTGATCTTCCTCGGGGACGTAGCGGAAGAACGCGCCGAATTCGCCGTGGTAGGACTCCGCCGGAAGACCGTGGAGGGTTGCGGCGCGCTCCGAGCCATACAGCGTGTCGCTGGGGATGTGCCAGTCCCAGGTGCCCAGGTTGGCCGAGTCCAGGGCCAGGGTCAGGCGCTCCTGGCTATCCTTCAGGGCTTGTTCCTGGATGCGTTGCTGGGTGATGTTGCGCACCGTCAAGACCAGGCAGGGGCAGCCGTCCAGTTCGATCTCGCCACCAAACAGCAGGTTGTGGCTGACGCTGCCGTCGCGACTGTGCAGGCGCACCTCCAGTTGGTTCAAACGGTCGTGCTGCAGTGCATCGAGCATACGCTGACGGTCGTTCTGCTCCGCCCAGAGACCCAGTTCCAATGAGGTACGGCCGACGGCTTCGGCATTGTTCCAGCCGAACTGGCGGACGAAACTGGGATTGACCTCGATAAAGCGCCCGCTGGCTTTCTCGGTGATCACCACCGCATCAGGTGTGTGGCGGAAGGCTTGAGAGAATTTCTCTTCGCTGCTGCTCAAGGCCATTTCGGCCCGCTTGCGTTCGCTGGTGTCGAGAAACGTGGTCAGTAGAAAAGCCTCTCCGTCCAGATCGATATATTGGCTGGACAGCATGCCGTCGAGAATCTGCCTGTCGCGTGTGCGCAACTGCACCTCCTGAACCACCGGGTCGCGGCTGGTCGATGCATTGAGGCGCAGAAAGTCGCGTTGCTCGCTGTGGACCCAGAGCTCCAGTTCGAGAGTCGAGCGCCCGATGACTTCGGTTGCCGGCCAACCGAAGGTGCTTTCGAAGTGCTGGTTGGCCTCGGTGATGACGCTGTCGGCGAAGCGCACCAGCAACACCACGTCCGGACTCAGTTGGAACAGGTTGGTGAAGCGCTGTTGAGACTGGCACAGCGCCTGCTCGCGTTCCTGCTGTGCGGTGATGTCGCGGAGCACCCCCATCACCCGCCGCTTGCCGTCGGCGTCCTGTTGCAGGCTGCCGCTGATCTCTATCCAGTGCAGACTGGCGTCAGGCCAGCGAATGCGGTGACGAAAGGTGCGGGTGCTTGGGCTGCCGTCCAGCACCTGCTGGAACAGTCGCAGCACTTCACTGCGCTCCTCCTGCGGAATCAGCTCGATATAGTCGACCTGGGTGAGCAATGGTTGTTTAGGGTCCAGGCCGAACAGCGCTTGCGCGCCCCGTGACCAGCTGACCCGGCCGCTTTCTACGTCCCAGTACCAGGCGCCCAGCCGTGCTCCATTCAGTGCCGCCAGCAGGCTCGGGGCGTCGTCCCAGGCTTTCTCGAATTCGCCTGGATCAAGTGCCGGAACGTGTGGTAGTGGCGGTTTCCGGTCATTGGAGTTGGCCATGGGCGGCTCTTCTGCTGGGCAATGATGCGTGGGTGTTCGCGGCGTTTTGATCGAGCTGGGGCATGCGGGAGTCTTTCTTATCGTTATCTGGTTCACGTTAGCCTTTGCGCAGGCGCCAGTGCAAGGCCGTCGCGCTGGGCGTCGAGCAGTTGCATAAAAGCCCGTGCGGCATTCGACAGGGTGCGCTCGGTATGCAGGATATAGCCCAATTGTCGCGACAATTGAATGCCGGGTAGCGGCAGCCGTGCGACCTGTTCGTCGAGCATGGTGCGCGGCAGCACGCTCCAGGCCAGGCCAATCGAGACCATCATCTTGATGGTCTCCAGATAGTTGGTGCTCATGACGATATTCGGCACCAGCCCTTGTGCCTCGAACAGGCGGCGAACGATGTGGTGGGTAAAGGTGTTGCCGCCGGGAAACACCGCTGGGTGAAGCGCCACATCGGCCAGGTTCACCTCGCCATTGCTGGCCAGTGGGTGTTCGGGGGCGGCGACGAAATCCAGTGGGTCGTCCCATACCGGCACCGCGCGGACCGGTTCGCGGGTTTCCGGGGCCAGGGTGATCACCGCCAACTCGGCGCGGCCGTGGAGGATTTCATCGTAGGCCACTTCCGAGTCGAGGAACTGGATATCCAGCGCTACCTGCGGATGGGCACGGGTAAAAGCCCTGAGCAAGGGGGGGAGGCGGTGCAGGCCGATATGGTGGCTGGTGGCCAGGGTCAGACGGCCGCTGATTTCACCGGTGAGGTTGGTCAGGGTGCGCCGGGTATCCTCCAGCACGTTGAGTATCTGATAGGCCCGCGGCAACAGGGCGCGACCGGCTTCGGTCAAGCTGACTTCACGTCCCAAGCGGTCGAACAGGCGCACGTTCAACTGGTGTTCCAGGCTGGCAATTCGCTTGCTCACCGCAGGCTGGGTCAGGTGCAGGCGTTCGCCTGCCTCGGAGAAGCTGCCCGTCTCGGCGATGGCAATAAAGGTATTGAGCGCAGCCAGGTCCATGTGCATTCCTTTGGGTTATCCAATGGATGAAAAATATGAATTTGAGTAATTTAATGCAAGCCCATAGGATCATCCCATAAGCCAGAGGGCTATTCGCCTGGGCATAGAAATACGCTGATGAGGGATCCGCTGATGGCCGGCAAAACGCTGTACGACAAGCTTTGGGATATGCATGAGGTGAAGCGCCGCGACGATGGTTCGTCGCTGATCTATATCGACCGCCATATCCTCCACGAAGTGACCTCGCCGCAGGCGTTTGAAGGCTTGCGTCTGGCTGGGCGCAAGCCATGGCGGATCGACGCGAATATCGCCACGCCAGACCATAACGTGCCGACCACCAAGGCCGAGCGCCAGGGCGGGCTGGAGTCCATCGCCGATGAGGTGTCGCGTATTCAGGTGATGACCCTGGATGAGAACTGCGATGAATTTGGCATTCTCGAATTCAAGATGAATGACCTGCGCCAGGGGATTGTCCACGTGGTCGGTCCGGAGCAGGGCGCGACTCTGCCGGGCATGACCGTGGTCTGCGGCGACTCGCACACCTCCACCCACGGCGCGTTCGGTGCCTTGGCGCACGGCATCGGCACCTCCGAGGTCGAGCATGTGCTGGCCACCCAGTGCCTGGTCGCCAAGAAAATGAAGAACATGCAGGTGCG
>JBFKAF010000082.1:0-9374 GCA_041621735.1 Pseudomonas sp. | reverse complement strand
TATCCGTTCCGAGACCGGACAGACGCCCAGCAGGCCCTTGCACGCGCCACTGCTGAGTACCGAGAAGGTCATCGCCATCGGCGCATCCACCGGCGGCACCGAGGCCATCAAACAGGTGTTGTTGCAGATGCCGGCCAACAGCCCCGGGATCGTCATCACCCAGCACATGCCCGCCGGCTTCACCCGTTCCTTCGCCGAGCGCTTGGACCGCATGTGTCACATCCGCGTCAGCGAAGCCCAGGGCGGCGAGCGCATTCTTCCCGGACACGCCTTCATCGCCCCCGGCGGCTACCATCTGCTGGTCGAACGCTCCGGCGCCAACTATGTAGTGCGCCTGGATCAAGGCCCTGCCGAACATGGCCACCGCCCCGCGGTTGATCCGATGTTTCGCTCGCTGGCCCGTTGCGCCGGACGCAATGTGATAGCCGCATTGCTCACGGGCATGGGCAAAGATGGCGCCAGCGGCATGCAACGGCTGCGCGAAGCCGGCGCCCACACGCTCGCTCAAGACGAGGCCAGCTGCGTGGTTTACGGCATGCCGCGCGAAGCCGTGGCGCTCGGCGCCGCCGAGGAAATCAAACCTCTTGAGGAAATCGCCGCCAGCTTGTTGCTACAAGCTCGCCAACGCGGCGGCGGCAACCGTGTCTGATTCGCGCCGCCACCTGCAAAGACCTGCGCTCGCGGGGCGTGCCGTCCTCGCCCCATAGACGGCTCAGCAACCGGGAACTTCCGCCCAGAGGTCGCCAGACCTTATCACCCGCCCGCCCCAGCGCCAGCCATATACCCTTGAGCGGCCCATTGCGCCATTTAGCAGCCAAACAGCTACACAACAGCGCCGCTCTGTTATACTCGGGCCTTCCCGCCAGGCTTGCGCCCGGATGCTAGCCCCCAGTGGTCAGCAGTACCGGACGGGATTGCGCCCCCCCAAACGCGCGATTCAAGCACGGCAATACACCCCATAGGGCCTCGCCCTCACTAGACAGGATTTCACATGTCCTTTGCCTCCCTCGGTCTCTCCGAGGCTTTAGTCCGCGCGGTCGAATCCGTCGGCTACACCCAACCCTCGCCGGTGCAACTGCGGGCCATTCCCGCCGTGTTGCAAGGACGGGACCTGATGGTAGCGGCCCAGACGGGTACAGGTAAGACAGGCGGCTTCGCCCTGCCGATCCTCGAACGACTGTTCCCCAACGGTCACCCGGATCGCGAACACCGCCATGGCCCGAAGCAGCCACGCGTATTGGTGTTGACCCCTACTCGCGAGCTGGCCGCCCAGGTGCATGAGAGCTTCAAGGTCTATGCCCGCGATTTGAAATTCGTCAGTGCCTGCGTCTTCGGCGGCGTTGGCATGAACCCGCAAGTGCAAGCCCTGGCCAAAGGCGTCGACGTCCTGGTCGCCTGCCCGGGCCGCCTGCTCGATATGGCCGGACAAGGCAGCGTCGACCTCAGTCACGTCGAAATCCTGGTGCTCGACGAAGCCGACCGCATGCTCGACATGGGCTTTATCCATGACGTCAAGAAGGTCCTCGCGCGCCTGCCGAGCAAACGCCAGAACCTGCTGTTCTCGGCGACCTTCTCCAAGGACATCACCGATCTCGCCGGCAAGCTGCTGCACAACCCGGAACGCATCGAGGTGACGCCGCCGAACACCACGGTCGAGCGCATCGAACAGCGCGTATTCCGCACCCAGGCCAGCCACAAGCGCGCCCTGCTCGCCCACTTGGTCACTGCCGGCGCCTGGGAACAGGTGCTGGTGTTCACCCGCACCAAACATGGTGCCAACCGCCTGGCCGAATATCTCGACAAGCACGGCCTGCCTGCGGTGGCGATCCACGGCAACAAGAGCCAGAACGCCCGCACCAAGGCCCTGGCCGAGTTCAAGTCGAACAAGATGCGTATCCTGGTCGCCACCGACATCGCCGCGCGGGGCCTGGACATCGACCAACTGCCGCACGTGGTCAACTTCGAGCTGCCGAATATCGAGGAGGACTACGTCCACCGTATCGGCCGTACCGGCCGTGCCGGGCGCAGCGGCGAAGCGATTTCGCTGGTCGCACCCGATGAAGAGAAACTGCTACGCGGCATCGAGCGGATGACCAAGCAGAAGATCGCCGACGGTGATCTGCTCGGCTTCGACGCGAGCAAAGTCGAGGCCGAACGCCCGGAAGTGCGCGAACCGCAAAAACCGCGTCAACCGCGCGGCGGCAGCCCAAGCGGCGAACGTCACGGCGGCGGCCGCAAGGACAAGGGCAAGGACAGTGGCCGGGCTAAAGCTCAGCCGGGCCGTCAGCAGCAGCCCCGCGCGGCGCGCCCCGCAGCGCCAACCGCAGCAGCCGTGCCGACCCTGCCGCCGGATCGCGCGCCCGACGAGTTCCGCGATGACGAGATCGACAATTTCGGCAACCGGGTCGATTACGTCAGCCCGCACCAGAACAAGCAGCAGAACCGTGGCCGTCGGCCTGGCGCTGCGGCTGCCGGTAGCGGTGCAGGTACCGGTCAGGGACGCGCACCGGGCAAAGGCCCGCGGAGCAATGCGGGCGGCGGTGCCGGCCAAGGTAAACGCCAAGGCTCGGGCGGCCAGGGTCGCAACGGTTCCGGCCGTGCTCGTCCACCGCGCGACAGCAGTACCTCGCTCAACCGCGATGAACTGCCGCGCCAGGAGCCGGCGGTAAAAAGCACCCGCGACAAGCAGCCGGTGATCGTCCACAAAGGCTCACGCAGCGATCGCCTGCCGACCCCGGAGCAGCTCGACCAACTGCAGAGCAGCCGCCCGCGCGGCGAGAAACCCGCCCTGCTGACGCGCAACCGCGACAGCTAAGCGGCAGCCCCGAGGCCCCCGGCCTTCACCGGGGTTGTCAGCCGCACAGAAAAACGCCGACCTCAGGGTCGGCGTTTTTGTTGCTGCAGGTTGTGCTTACTGACGCACACCTTCCACCGAGATGATCAGTTCGACGTCCTGAGAGGCCGGACCGAGGTCTTTCTGGATATCGAAGTCTTTCAGCTTGAGCGTAGTGTTGCCGCTGAACCCGGCACGGTAACCGCCCCACGGGTCATCGCCCTGGCCGACGTAGGTGGCGGCGATGACCACCGGCTTGGTCACGCCATTGAGCGTCAGGTTACCGCTGATGTCGGCCGTGCCTTCGCCGGTGGATTTCACCGAAGTGGAGGCGAAAGTCGCTGTCGGATGCTTGTCGACGTTGAGGAAGTCACCGCTACGGATGTGCTTGTCGCGCTCGGCATGGTTGGTGTCGACGCTCTTGGTGTTCAGCGTGACATTGACCTTGCTGGCTTCAGGGTTCTTTTCATCGAAGCTGAAGCTGCCATCGAAATCCTTGAAGCTGCCATACAACCAGCTGTAGCCCAGGTGGCTGATCTTGAAGTTGACGAAGGCGTGCTGGCCTTGCTTGTCGATGGCGTAATCGGCGGCCATCGCCGAACCGGCGCCGAACAGGGCGGTTCCCAGAACCAAGGTGGCGAGGGTTTTCTTCAGCATGGAACATTCTCCTTGAGAGGTTGTGCAGTCAGGACGTGGGGGTTCCCACACAGAGAAACAGGGTTAATCGGCTATCAGCGACCGAGCATGCGCAGCAACGTGCGGTCTCGGTCGATGACGTGGTGTTTCAATGCGGCCAGCGCGTGGATACCGGCAAAAATCACCAGGGCCCAGGCCAGGTATTCGTGCACCAGACCGGCGACATCTTCCTGATCGGGAATGCTGGTCAGGGTCGCCGGCACTTCGAACAAGCCGAATACGCTGATGCCACGCCCTTCGGCGGTGGAAATCAGGTAACCGGAGAGCATCAGCACGAACAACCCCAGATACAGGAAGGCGTGGCCAAACTTGCTGCCGATACGGGTCAGTTGGCTATGGCTTGCCAGGCCGTCCGGCGAGGGGCTGAAGCCACGCCAGAGCATGCGCGCGAGCATGAGCAGAAACAGCAGCATACCGATGCTTTTGTGCAGTTCAGGGGCGGTTACGTACCAGCCACTGTAGTAGTCCAGGCCGACCATCCAGTAACCCAGACCGAACAAGCCAAACACCGCCACGGCCACCAGCCAATGCAACAGGATGCTGACCAAACCATAGCGGGTGGAAGAGTTGCGCCACTGCATTGCGAGGCTCCGGAAAGAGGGCGCTGTTAGCAGTGCCCGGTAGTAAATGATGGGTGCAAGCCTAACAACAAACCTATCGATGAAAAGCGAAAAAATTCGCTATGAAATATCGAGAAATACGATCCCTTGCACGAACACTTTTACGCCTCCAGCCGGGAGGGACGGGGGCGCAGACACTCCGCCCCATACCGCCGAGCGCCCTCTCCAGGCGTATGTGCCCGACCCGAGTAAGCGGCCCGGTAATTCCTGCGCCACGGGCGCGCCATACATCGCCAGCGACGCATCTGATAGGCTTGCCGCAGATGATTGGGAGAGCAGTTCGATGAGCCTGAATGACCACTGGATGCAACGCGACCTGAACGTGCTCTGGCACCCCTGCACGCAGATGAAGGATCATGAACGGCTGCCGCTGGTGCCGATCCGCTCTGGCTCCGGCGTGTGGCTGGAAGACTTCGACGGCAAGCGCTACCTGGATGCGGTCAGCTCCTGGTGGGTCAACGTATTCGGCCACGCCAACCCGCGCATCAATCAACGCATCAAGGACCAGGTCGACCAGCTCGAGCACGTGATGCTCGCCGGCTTCAGCCATGCACCGGTGATCGAGCTGTCCGAACGCCTGGTCAAGCTCACCCCGGCAGGCCTGGATCGGGTGTTCTACGCGGACAACGGCTCGTCCTGCATCGAAGTCGCGCTGAAGATGAGCTTTCATTACTGGCTCAACGTCGGCAAGCCGGCGAAGAAACGCTTCGTCACCCTGAGCAACAGCTATCACGGCGAAACCGTCGCGGCCATGTCGGTCGGCGATGTCGCCCTGTTCACCGACACCTACAAGGCCCTGCTGCTGGACACCCTCAAGGTGCCCAGCCCGGATTGCTACCACCGCCCCGAAGGCATGAGCTGGGAGGCCCACTCGCGCGCCATGTTCGCCCACATGGAGCAGTGTCTGGCCGAGCACCACCACGAGGTGGCGGCGGTGATAGTCGAGCCCCTGATCCAGGGCGCAGGCGGCATGCGCATGTACCACCCGGTCTACCTCAAGCTGTTGCGCGAAGCCTGCGACCGTTACGGCGTACACCTGATCCACGACGAAATCGCCGTCGGCTTCGGCCGCACCGGCACGATGTTCGCCTGCGAGCAGGCCGGCATCCGTCCCGACTTTCTCTGCCTGTCCAAGGCGCTGACCGGCGGCTACCTACCGCTCGCCGCCTGCCTGACCACCGACCAGGTGTACCAGGCGTTCTACGACGACTACTCGACCCTGCGCGCCTTCCTCCATTCGCACAGTTACACCGGCAACCCGTTGGCCTGCGCCGCGGCACTGGCCACCCTGGACATCTTCGAGCAGGACCACGTCATCGAGCGTAACAAGGCGCTGGCCGCGCGCATGGCCAGCGCCACCGCGCACCTGGCCGATCACCCGCATGTCGCCGAGGTGCGCCAGACCGGCATGGCGCTGGCCATCGAGATGGTCCAGGACAAGCCCAGCAAGACCGCCTATCCCTGGCAGGAGCGCAGGGGCCTCAAGGTCTATCAGCATGCGCTCGAGCGCGGTGCGCTGCTGCGCCCGCTGGGCAGCGTGGTGTACTTCCTGCCGCCCTATGTGATCACCCCGGAGCAGATCGACTTTCTCGCCGAGGTGGCCAGCGAAGGCATCGATATCGCCACCCGCGACTCGGTCAGCGTGGCCGTAGGCAATACCCTGTATCCGGGCTTTCGCGACCCGGGTTAACCGCAGCGGCGCAACGTAGGGTGGATGACGCTCTTTTCATCCACCGGAATTTAGCAAGGGTGGATGGATGAAGCACCATCCACCCTACGGATATCGGTGCGCAGGAAGCAGCCTACCGCTAGAATTTGCGCCTTTGATCCAGGTTCGCCCCTTATGCGCCTATCCCGTTTCTTTATCGACGCGCCCCTCGCCCTCGGCCAGCATGAGCTGCCGGAAGCCCAGGCCCACTACATCGGTCGCGTACTGCGACACGCTGCCGGGGATGCCGTGCAGCTGTTCGACGGCAGCGGCAACGAGTTTCTCGGCGAACTGATCGAGGTTGGCAAAAAGCGCGTGCGGGTCGAACTCAGCGCAGCCTTCTCCGGGCTGGCCGAATCGCCGCTGCAGATCCACCTGGGGCAGGGCCTGTCACGCGGCGAGCGGATGGACTGGGCGATTCAAAAAGCCACGGAACTGGGCGCCAACCAGATCAGCCCGATTGTCAGCGAACGCTGCGAGGTAAGGCTGAAAGACGAACGCGCCGACAAACGCATGGCCCATTGGCGGCAGGTGGCAATCAGCGCCTGCGAACAATGCGGCCGCTCGATAGTCCCGCTTATTCATGCGCCGATTAGCCTGGACGACTGGCTGCAGCAGGTCGACGCGCAGCTGAAACTGGTGCTGCACCCGGTCGCCGAGCCTCTGGCCAGCCACGCCAAGCCAGAGTCCCTGGCGTTTCTGATCGGCCCCGAGGGCGGCTTGAGCGAGAGCGAAGTCGAGCAGGCCAAGGCCGCCGGCTTCCAGGCCGCCCGCCTCGGACCGCGTGTTTTGCGCACCGAGACCGCACCAGTGGTGGCCCTGGCTGTCGCCCAGCAGCTCTGGGGCGACTTTTCGTAAGTCCCTGTCGCCTGGATGTAACAAGATATGATTTTTTAGGGTGGCAAGGCCGCCCTCCTCTGGCATCCTCTGCACCCCAACGGCGAGCCGCGGTCCACCCCGCATTTCGCCCTTGCCGAGGGCGGCACTCACCGCGCCGAACCTCTCTCCAATAATAATTCGCCAGGGTCACGCGCCTTCCCAAAAGGACGTCGCCGCACACCCCAGGCCCAAGGAGCACTCTATGAATGAACTGGTCAATTACCTCAACGGCCTCATCTGGAGCCCGGCACTGATTTTTCTGTGCCTGGGCGTCGGCCTGTACTTCAGTTTGCGTGGCCGTTTCCTGCAGATCCGCCACTTCCGTGAAATGGCCCGCCTGATATTCGCCGGCCGCACCGACAGCAATGGCATCACCTCCTTCCAGGCGCTGACCATGACCCTCGCCGGGCGCGTGGGTACCGGCAACATCGCCGGGGTCGCCACCGCTATCACCTTCGGTGGTCCGGGTGCGGTGTTCTGGATGTGGATGGTGGCCTTCCTCGGCGCCAGCTCGGCCTTCGTCGAGTCCACCCTCGGCCAGGTCTATAAGGAAGAGGTTCGCGGCCAACACCGCGGTGGCCCGGCTTTCTATATCGAGAAAGGCATGGGTATGAAGTGGTACGCAGTGACCTTCGCCATTGTCACCATCTTCGCCTGTGGCCTGCTGCTGCCAGGCGTCCAGGCCAACTCCATCGGCTCCGGTTTGCAGAACGCCATGGACATCCACCCCAACACCACCGCGGCGGTGCTGGCCATCATGCTCGGCATGATCATCTTCGGTGGCGTCAAGCGCATCGCCTCCTTCACCGAGGTCGTCGTGCCCTTCATGGCGCTGGGCTACATCATCGTCGCCTGCGTCATCGTCATGCTGCACATCGAGCAACTGCCTGATGTGATCGCCCTGATCTTCAAGAGCGCCTTCGGCCTGGAAGCCGGGTTCGGCGCCATTCTCGGCCAGGCCATCATGTGGGGCGTCAAACGCGGCGTGTATTCCAACGAAGCCGGCCAGGGTACCGGTCCGCACGCCTCCAGCGCCGCGGCAGTCAGCCATCCGGCCAAGCAGGGCCTGGTACAGGGCTTCTCGGTCTACATCGACACCCTGTTCGTCTGCTCCGCCACCGCCTTCATGCTGCTGGTCACCGGCCAGTACAACGTGCAGGGTGCCGACGGTGAAGCGCTGTTCACCGGCATCGCCGGCGTCGCCGCGGGGCCGGGCTACGTGCAGAACGCGATGGAGAACATCATGCCGGGCTTCGGCTCCTACTTCGTCGCTATCGCGCTGTTCTTCTTCGCCTTCACCACTATCCTCGCCTACTACTACATTGCCGAAACCAACATCGCCTACCTCACCCGCAAGGTGGAGCGGCCTTGGCTGGCCCCGCTGCTGAAGTTTGGCATCATCGCGGCGACCGTCTACGGCACTGTGAAGACCGCCGACCTGGCCTGGGGCCTGGGCGACCTCGGCGTCGGCCTGATGGCCTGGCTCAACATTGGTGCGATCCTGCTGATGCACAAGGTGGCCTACACCTGCCTCAAGGACTACGAAGCACAGAAGCAGCAGGGCCTGGACCCGGTCTTCGACCCCGTTAAACTCGGCATCAAGAATGCGGACTTCTGGACCGACCAGAAACCCGCCGGCACAGCCGAGCCGATCGAACAGCCGATCCCCGGTGCACAGCCTGAAAGCGCTCGCTAACGCGCTGAACTAAAAAGCCCCGCCTGCCGCGCGACCCTGATTAGGGGCGTGCGGCAGGCGGGGCTTTTTTTGTCTGGCGCGGCTCAGATCAATCCGGCATCCGCCAGCATCTGTTCCAAACCAATCAAATCGGGAATCTTCAGCACATCGTCGCCGATACTCACGGCATCCAGCTCCAGCGACGCGAGCGGCGCATCGGCGCGTACCAGGTCGGCAGCCACTTTCAGCGAGCGTGGGATGCCCTGCACCAACAGGGCGATGAACTTGACCTTAGGCCGCCCGCCGAGCGCGTTAATCACCGCCACCCGCGCACCCGGTCCGATCTGCGCATGAGCACCGGATGCGGCCTCGAACGACAACAGCGGCAGACGCAAGTCACGCCATGCAACCTGGCCAAGAAACCAGGCAGGCATGCCTTCAGTAACTTGCGGCGCCCGGTAGGGAATCAGCTCGGCAACCGCGACGTTGGGCAGCAGCAGGGTGCGGTCGGCCAGCGGCACCAGCAGGCCGGTGAGGCTGCTGACGCTGTTAGGGGTGACTACGGCTTGGCTCATTAGAAGGTCCTATACCGGGCGCGGCCGGAAATTAACTGCACTGCTCGGCCAGGTGATTGACCAGCGCTTCGGCCAGCTCCCGCGGGTCGGCGCTGAAACTGCTGTAGCCGCCCTCGCGCAGGCTGTCCGGCATACTCGAGGAGACGCAGCTGTCGGCACGCTGGGTCCAGATTGCGCCACCTTGGCGGCGCACATACGCGGCCGCGGCACTGCCGTCGCTGCCCATGCCGCTGAAGGCGATGACGCCGCACAGTCCGGAAAAATACTGAGCCAGATTGAGCATCATCTGATCGATAGACGGGCTATAGGGCTCGGGCCAGCCGCGTGCGGCAAGCTGCATGCAGCCGTCTTCGCTAAAACCCAGCTCGTGATTGATCGGCGCCACCAC
>JBFKAF010000081.1:0-9584 GCA_041621735.1 Pseudomonas sp. | reverse complement strand
GCCATCGCAGCCCGCTGGGCGCGCAGCTGATCGGCTTCCTGCTCGGCGGTTTTCCGCGCCTGGTACGGGCCGAGTGGCGCTGCGTACTGGCCGCCAGCCTGCTGTTTTTTGGCAGTCTGCTGGGCATGGGCGCGCTGGTCTATGCATTCCCCGAGCTGATCTACAGCCTGGTCGCCCCGGAGCAAGTGGCGAGCATGGAACGCATGTACGACCCTGATGCCAGCCGCCTCGGACGCTTCGCCGAGCGCGGCTCCGGCGACGACTGGATGATGTTCGGCTACTACATCATGAACAACATCGGCATTGCCTTTCAGACCTTCGCCAGCGGCCTGCTGTTTGGCCTGGGTAGCCTGTTCTTTCTGCTGTTCAACGGCCTGATGATTGGCGCGGTGGCCGGCCACCTGACGCAGATTGGCTATGGCGCCACCTTCTGGTCCTTCGTCGTCGGTCACGGCGCCTTCGAGTTGACGGCCATAGCCCTGGCCGGTGGCGCCGGCCTCAAACTCGGCTGGGCCCTGCTCGCGCCGGGACGCCTACCACGCGGCGATGCCCTGCGCCTGGCCGCCGCGCGCAGCGTGCGATTGGTTGGAGGGGTGATTGTATTCCTGCTACTGGCGGCCTTTATCGAGGCGTACTGGTCGTCGATGACCCTCGCCAGCCCGACGCTTAAATACCTGGTCGGCGGCGGGCTATGGCTGTTGGTGTTGGCCTATCTGCTGCTGGCGGGACGAGGTACGCATGCGCCTGACTGACGCCAGCGTGGCAATCCGCCCGCGCAGTGCCTGGGAGGCGCTGGACCTCGGCGTACTCCTGGCCCGACGGCACGCCGGCCTGTTGATGGCCAGCTGGGCGTTGGTCACCCTGCCGATCTTCGCCCTGCTCTGCCTGTTGCTGTGGGAGTCCCCCGGCTGGGCGATCTTGCTGTTCTGGTGGCTGAAACCGGCTTACGAACGTCTGCCGCTGTACATTCTCTCGCACGCCTTGTTTGGCGATACGCCAACCCTCAAACAGGCGCTGAAAGCCTTGCCTGGCTTGCTCAAACCGCAGCTGCTGGCCAGCCTGACCTGGCGCCGCCTCAGCCTGACCCGCAGCTTCGATCTGCCGACGCTGCAGCTCGAGGGCCTGTCCGGTCAGGCGCGCAGCCAACGCCTGGTGGTGCTTGGCCAGCGCGATGCGGGCGCGGCGACCTGGCTGACCCTGGTCGGCATGCACCTGGAGATGGCCCTATGGCTGGGCCTGATCAGCCTGTTCTATCTGCTGCTGCCCCAGCAGATCGAGCTGAATTGGGGTTGGCAGAGCTTGATCGATGCAGCGGCCGGTGACTGGCTATGGCTGGAGCACCTGTCCAACCTGCTCTACGCCCTGCTGCTGATCGTCTGGGAGCCGGTCTACGTAGCCTGCGGCTTCACCCTCTATTTGAATCGACGCACCGCCCTCGAGGCCTGGGACATCGAGCTGGTCTTTCGCCAGTTACGCCAACGCCTGACGGGGGTGGCCTACGCCCTGTTGCTGGGCTGTGGCCTGTTACTGCTGCAAGCGCCGAGCCCGGCCTGGGCCGGCACTGCCAGCAGCTGCCCACTGCCGATGGAAGACCCCTTCGGCCCACAAAGCGAACGCCTGCTCAAGCAACCGCTGAGCAGCCAGGCTGCGCAACAGAGCATCGAGCAGCTGCTCGATCAGCCGCCCTTCCAGCACCGAGAGACCGTCACCCGCTGGCGCTTCGGCGAGGAGCAACAGGCTGAGGAGCTGGACCAAAACGACCTCAAGAGCCTGCGGCAACTGATCGAAGCATTCTTCAAGCTGGGCGAATTATGGAAGAGCCTCGACGGCGTCGCGCTATTTTTCGAGGCGCTGCTCTGGGCGGCCGTGCTCGGCGCGATTGGGCTGTTGCTCTGGCGCTATCGCGACTGGCTTAACACCTTTGTCGCACGCATCGGGCTGGCTCAGCGCCGCACGCCCACGCCGCCCAGCCAGTTGTTCGGCCTGGAAATCGCCCCGGACAGCCTGCCCGAGGATGTCGCCAGCGAGGTCGAACGGCTCTGGGCCGAACAGCCGCGCGCGGCGCTCGGCCTGCTCTACCGCGCTCTGCTCAGCCGTCTGCTGCATGACTATCGATTGCCGCTGAAAAGCGCGCATACCGAGGCCGAGGTGCTGCGGCTGGTGCAAGGCCTGGAGCAGACCGAGCTGAGCGACTTCAGCCAGGCACTGACCCTGCATTGGCAAAACCTTGCCTATGGCCACCGGCTAGCGCCGGCAGACAGCCTGCACAGCCTGTGCGCCGGCTGGCGGCGGCAGTTCGATGGCGGAGCAACGGCATGACTCGGCGTAGCCAACTGCTGCTCGGCGTCCTCCTGCTGCTCATTCTCGGCGGGCTCGGCGCCTACCTGCTCAGCCGCGCCGTGCCCTATCAGGAAACCCTCGAACACGGCCCGGCCCCGGAGGCACGTGCCAACCCCTATCTGGCCGCCGAGCTGTTCTTGCGCAAACAGGGTATCCAGGTACAACGCGCCGACAGCCTCGCGCTTTTGCCGAGCCTGCCCAGCGCCGGGCAGACCTTGCTGTTGCTCGGTGACCGCCAGCAAATGAGCCCAAGGCAAGCCGAACGTTTGCTGGCCTGGGCGGCCAAGGGTGGGCACCTGTTGTTTGTCGCCGAGCGCCTGTGGGATGAGGACGACGGCGAAAGCGGCGACCTGCTGCTCGACCGCCTGGGCATTCAGCAGTACGCCAGCGACGACCTCGACGCCGCCGACACTGAAGCGTCAGATGCAGACGCAGTAGAGCAACAGGACGCCCCCGAGCAGGCTAATCGTCACCCTGAACTGACCCAGCTCTATCTGGAAAATGAACAGGCGCCGGCCTACTTCGGCTTCGACACCGACTTCCACCTCTACGACGCGAAAAACCGCGCCCACGCCTGGGCCAACAGCGGCGCGGCAACCCACCTGCTCGAGCTCTACCATGGCGACGGGCTGATCAGCGTACTCAGTGACAGCTGGCTCTGGCAGAACGACAAGATCGCCAAATACGACAACGCCTGGCTGCTCTGGTACCTCAGCCAGGACAGCGCGGTGACCCTGGTCTACCGCGCCGACCGCGATGACCTCGCCAGCCTGCTGCTGCGCCACTTCCCGCAGGCCCTGAGCGCCCTGATGCTGCTCATCCTGTTCGGCCTGTGGCACGTCGGCATGCGCCAGGGCCCCTTGCAGCTAGCGGCCAGTTTCGGCCGTAGGCAATTGCAGGAACACCTGCGCGGCAGCGCCGACTTTCTTCTGCGCCACAGCGGTCAACACAGCCTGCTGCACGGCCTGCAGCAGGACATCCAGCGCCGCGCGCGGCGCCGCCATCCCGGTTTCGAACGACTCGCCGTGGCCGAGCAGTGGCAGATACTCAAACGCCTGAGCGGCTTGCCCTCCAGCGCCATCAGTCAGGCCATGCGACCCCTGCCCAAGCAGCACCTCGGCGGCGCCGATTTCACTCGTCAGGTTGCCCGCCTGCAAACCCTTAGGAATGCCCTATGAGCGAACCAACACCCGACCAACCGAGCAGTGCAACGCTCGCCCCGGAGACCGTGGCCGCTGCCACGGCAACCGCCACCCCGCAGACAGCGGTCAACCCGAACGTGCAGCGCCAGCGCGCCAGCCAGCTGGCCCAGGCCCTGCGCCTCGAACTGCAGAAGGCGGTGATCGGCCAGACGGCGGTGATCGACGACGTGCTCACCGCCTTGATCGCCGGCGGCCATGTGTTGGTCGAGGGCGTCCCCGGTCTCGGCAAAACCCTGCTGGTACGCGCCCTGGCCCGCTGCTTCGGCGGCGAATTCGCGCGCATCCAGTTCACCCCGGACCTGATGCCCAGCGATGTCACCGGCCACGCGGTATACGACCTGCAGAGCGAGCAGTTCAAGCTGCGCAAGGGGCCGGTATTCACCAACCTGCTGCTGGCCGATGAGATCAACCGCGCGCCGGCCAAGACCCAGGCCGCACTGCTGGAGGTCATGCAGGAACGCCAGGTGACCCTGGAAGGCCGCGCCCTGGCGGTGCCGCTGCCGTTCATGGTGCTGGCCACGCAGAACCCGATCGAGCAGGAGGGCACCTATCCGTTGCCCGAGGCCGAACTCGATCGCTTTATGCTCAAGCTGCGTATGGACTACCCCGCGCAGGATGAAGAGCTGAAGATGGTGCGACAGGTGACCCGTTCGTCGCGGGCCGACATGCTCGACGTCACCCCGCTGCGCACCCTGCTGCAAGCCAAGGATGTACAGGCACTGCAGAAGATCGCCAGCGACCTGCCGCTCGATGAACAGGTGCTCGATTACGCCGTACGCCTGGCCCGCGCCACTCGCAGCTGGCCGGGCCTGGCCATCGGCGCCGGACCGCGCGCCTCGATCGCCCTGGCCCGCGGCGGTCGGGCCCGGGCCCTGCTACGCGGCGGCGACTTCGTCCTCCCGGACGACATCAAAGGTTGCGCCCTCGCCGTGCTGCGCCACCGCGTACGCCTGGCGCCGGAGCTGGATATCGAGGGCCTGTCGGTCGATCAGGTACTGCAACAGTTGCTCGACCAGGTGCCGGCGCCACGTCTATGAGCGTAACGATGCCTGCTCTACCAAGAAGTACCGGCGTATGAAACCGTCGCGTACCCTGCTGGCCCTGCTCGCCGTCCTGCTCGGCCTGGCTATCGTACTCGGCACCCTGGGCGCCCTGGATGTGCGCCTGCCGAGCAGCCTGCAGGCGCTGTGGTGGGGCGGGCTGCTGGCACTGCTCGGCGCGGCGCTGCTGGATGCCCTGCGTCTGCGGCAAATGCCCTCGCCGCGCCTCGAACGACAGCTGCCCGGCAACCTGCCGCTGGGGCGCTGGAGCGAGGTGCACCTGACCCTGCACCACGACTATGCCCGCCCACTGACCCTGCAGGTGTTCGATCACCTACCCAACGGCATGGCCTTCGAGCACCTGCCGCAAGCCGTGGAGCTGCATCCGGGCGAGCAGACCCAATTCGCCTACCGGGTGCGGCCGTTGCAACGCGGGCACTTCCACTTTCCGCAGGCTGAAATCGCCCTGCCCAGCCCACTGGGCCTGTGGCATGCGCGGCGCTACCTGCAGCTGCCGGGCGAAACCCGCGTCTACCCGGACTTCGCCCGGCTGTATGGCGCGCAGTTGATGGCGGTGGACGACTGGCTCAGCCAGCTCGGCGTGCGTCAACGGCCGCGCCGTGGCCTGGGCCTGGAGTTCCACCAACTGCGCGAGTTTCGCGATGGCGACAGCCTGCGGCAGATCGACTGGAAGGCTACCGCGCGCCAGCGCACGCCGATCGCCCGCGAATACCAGGACGAGCGTGACCAGCAGATCGTCTTCCTGCTCGACTGCGGCCGGCGCATGCGCAGTCAGGACGGCGAGCTGTCGCACTTCGACCACGCCCTGAATGCCTGCCTGCTGCTCAGCTATGTGGCGCTGCGTCAGGGCGACGCGGTCGGCCTGAGCACCTTCGCCGGCGAACACAATCGCTTCCTCGCACCGGTCAAAGGTCCGGCGCAGCTCAATGTGCTGCTCAACGGCGTCTACGACCTGCAGAGCAGCCAGCAGCCGGCCGACTTCGCCGCTGCCGCGCAGGCCCTGTTGAGCCGCCAACGGCGCCGCGCCCTGGTGGTGCTGGTGACCAATCTGCGCGACGAGGACGACGAGGAATTGCTCGGCGCCGTGCAACGCCTGGGCCGCCAGCACCGCGTGTTGATCGCCAGCCTGCGCGAAGAGGTGCTCGACACCCTGCGCACGACGCCCGTGCAGGATTACCAAACGGCCCTGACCTACTGCGGCACCCTGGACTACTTGAACGCCCGCAACAACCTGCATGAGCGCTTGGCCGCGCACAACGTACCGGTACTCGACGCGCGCCCCGGCGAGCTCGGCCCGGAATTGGTCAGCCGCTACCTGGCCTGGAAGAAAGCCGGCGTGCTGTAACTGTGGCGAAACGTAGCCCGAGCTGGCGAAACCCCTAGGCTGGATAAAACCCAATAAATGCCGCGCATAAAAAAACCCGCTGGCTAAGCGGGCAGTTTTATTTGTTTAGACCTCAACCGCGGGCGGTTTTGATCACGTCGATATAGGGTTCTGCCGAACGTTGATCCTGGATCAAGGCGATAAAGTCGTTGCCCTGCTCGTCCTTGGCATCCAAGTCGTAACCGGCCGCGACGAAGAACCCGACAAAACGCTCGAAATCGTCGATGCGCAGGCCACGATAGGCCTTGATCAGCTTATGCAACGACGGCGGCGTGGCATCGGCCGGTTCCACGGCGAGGAACAGTTTGATCGGCTCGTCACCAATCTCTTCGCCAATCACCTGTTTCTTGTCTTTACGCATCGTTCACTCCAGCTAACCAGGCCACACGGGGGCCGCAGTGTACCTCTGGCGAGCCCCAAGGCTCAACGCATCAACCGCTTCGGCAACAGAGCAACGGCTGGGCAGGCGCGCGGGCTCATGCCGCAGCGAACGGAGCACGCCACGGAGGCGCGGCTCGCCGGACTCCTCGTATACAATATTCTTCATCACTGACTAACCGGGGACTACTCCCTTGCCATTGCCCACCTTCACTGCCCCCAACCTCGGCGTCACCCCCGACCGCCTCGGAAGTCATCACCAAGCACCTGCGCGAGGCGATCATCGGTGGCCACTTCGCCGAAGATGAACCGATCCGCCAGGACGACATAGCGCGCATCTTCAATGTCAGCAAGATCCCGGTGCGCGAAGCGCTCAAGCGCCTGGAGGCCGAAGGGCTGGTGCAGTTCCAGCGCAACAAGGGCGCGGTGGTGACCAAGATCTCCGAGCCGGAGCTAGCGCAGATCTTCGAGGTACGGGTGCTGCTGGAGATCCAGGCGATTCGCCTGGCCGTGCCAAATATGAACGAGGCGACCTTCGCCCGCGCCGAAGGTATCTGCGAGGAGTTCATCGGCGAGACCGACATCGGCCGTTGGGCCGAGCTGAACTGGGCACTGCACGCCTGCCTCTACGAACCGGCGCAGCGGCCCTTCCTGCTCAACCTGATTCGCTCCATCCACGACAAGGTGGAACGCAACCTGCGCATGCAGATGAGCCTGTCCGCGGGCAAGGATCGCGCCGACCAAGAGCACCGCGAGATCCTCGCCGCCTGCCGCGCCGGCGATGCCGACAAGGCCGCCGAGCTGATCGAACAACACATCATCGGCGTCTGCCGCACCCTCTACGAGCACCTGCCCAACCGGTTGACGCCGAACTGAGCATGAGAATGCACGCAGGGCAGCATGGCGACCGGGTCAGATCACCTTGACCGCCCGGCCAATGAACTGCACCGGCCCCGTGGGCTTGCCGGTCATCGAGCCAGTCGGCGCCTCGAGTGTCAGCTCGAATAACTGATTGGGCTGCAGCGGAGGTAGGTCTTCGAGCTTGATCGACAGCGTCTTGCCCGGCTGGATCAGGCCCAGCGATACCGGCCCCGACCAGTCATCGGCCTTGGTCCAGAACTCCAGCGCCTTGTCGGCCGGAACCTGGCTGATGCCCAAGGGAATCAGCTGAATTTCCCGGGTGCTGCTGGCCTGGATGACCCAGCCAGGCGCGCGGTCGTCCGGCGCGACCAGCACAACCAAGTAAGGGCTAGGCGCCGCCGGCATCAGCAACAGGGTGCCCAGCACCAGCGTCGCCGCCAGTCCGGCCCCCGCGAGCAGCCGCCAGAGTGCAAGCAGGTCCCACCAGGACGTGGACTGTGGCGTCGCCGGGTGGCGCCGTTCCAGGCTTTCAAGGCTGCGCTCGATACGCGTCCAGAGCTGGGGTTTGGGCGGGTGCGGCGGCGCCAGCTCGGTTAACGCATGAAGACGCTGCTCCCAGGCATCGACCGCGGCCCGCAATCTGGCGTCGTGGGCCAGTCGCCGCTGCACCTCCAGGCGTTGCTCGGCCGGCAAGGTCCCCAATACATACTCGCTCGCGAGCTCTTCGATATCGTCCGGACTCGAATTCATCCCATGCACTCCCGCAATGCCGCCAGGCTGCGTTTGATCCAGGCCTTGACCGTGCCCAGAGGGGTGTCCAACTTCCGCGCGATTTCCGCGTGCGAGTAGCCGTCGACGTAGGCATGCAGGATGCAGCTACGGCGCGCCGGCTCCAGTTGTTCAAGGCAGCCATGGATACGCGCCGAGCCGCCATGCCAATCGAATGTGGGCACCGAACCAGCTGTATCGACTGTGGTCGCTTCGTCGAAGGGCATTTGCCGGGCGCTAGCGCGTATGAAGTTGAGCGCCAGGTGCCTGGTCACACTGAATACCCAGCCGCGCGCAGAGCCGCGCGCCGGATCGAAACTGCCCGCGCGGGTCCAGATTCTGATGAAGGTGTCATGCACGATATCCTCGGCCAGCGCCTCATCGCGCACGATACGCCTGGCCACCCCCAGCAGACGGTCGCTTTCCTGTTGGTACAGGTCCAGCAGGGCCTGCGGATCGCCACGGGCACAAGCCCCCAGGCAGGCTTCATAGTCGAAGAACGATTCGGGCAAGGACAATGCGTTCAGCCATCAGGGAGAGTAAATGCCCCAGCCATCAGGACTGGGGCTTCTGCTACAGCAGCATATACAACTTTGTGCATCAGCCCAGGCGTTACTCAGCCGGCGACCCAGAAAATATAGTCGGCCTGGTACTTCACCGTCTCGCGCTGGCCCTTGGTCGCGGCAGAGCAGCCGCTGGCAGGCGCTACGCCGCCCTTGATGGCGACACGCTGGATGTAGCTGATAGCGGTCATCGCCCCCTCGCCGTCGGCCGGGTTGGCCTTGACCAGCTGATAGGGAAGATTGCCGTCCCCAGAGGGTGCCACCGCCAATTGCGTGCCCGTGACACTGGAACCGTCGGTCGCCTTCCAGGTGGCCGGCGGGCCGAAGTAGGTGCCAACCTGCTTGCCGCTGCGGTCACTGAGCACCGCATTCGGCCCGGCGAACACCCACTCCGTCTCGCTGGCATTGTCGGCCTTGGCCCGGCACTCATAGGTCACCTCCCCCACGCCCAGGGTTTCCAGCGCCACCTTGTTGCCCTGCGGAACCTTGATGCTGTCAGGTAGCTCCATCTGCGCATGGACCATCGGCATGGCGGTCAACAGGCAGGCGGTGGCGAGTGAAGTACCGGTGAGGCGGATCAGTCGTTTTGCGTTCATGCGTATGTCTCCAGAAAGGTGGACAGCTGAGCAGCGTCATAGCTGCTACCTGTACTACCCGCGAAACAGCGCATTGGATGCAGTCGAGGAAAATATAATTTTGCCCGAGCCTGACTGTCGCCTTCTGGTTGCAGCCCGGCGCCGGCACTAGGCGAGGCCGACAAGGCCGCCGAGCTGATCGAACGACGCCTCATCGGCGCCTGCCGCACCCTCTCCGAGCACCTACCCAATCGCCTGACGCCGAACTGAGCGGCGCCGAGCCCGCAGTCAGGCATCGCCCTGTTTGAACAGCGCCTCGGCGCGTCTGCCGATTTCCTCCACTGACAGGTCTTCCTTGTGGGTGGCGATGAACCAGACATGCCCGAAGGGGTCTTCCAGGGTGCCGCTGCGATCGCCATAGAATTGATCCTGCACCGGGCTGATGACCTTGG
>JBFKAF010000080.1:0-9594 GCA_041621735.1 Pseudomonas sp. | reverse complement strand
GGATCGGGCGCGCCCTGTTGCACCCGGTACATGAAGATGCTTACCGGCAGCAGGGTCAGGGAGGAGGCGTTGAGCACCAGGAAGAGGATCTGTGCATTGCTTGCCGTGCTGCTGAGGGGGTTGAGCTCATGCAGCGCGCGCATGGCCTTGAGGCCGATCGGCGTGGCGGCGTTGTCCAGGCCCAGGCCGTTGGCGGCGAAGTTCATGGTGATCAGGCCGAGCGCCGGGTGGCCACGCGGCACCTCTGGCATCAACCGGGCAAACAGCGGCCCGAGCAGACGCGCCAGGGCATCCACCAGGCCCGCCTTCTCGGCGATACGCAGCAGACCAAGCCACAGGGTCAGGGTACCGAACAGCAGGATCATCACCTCGACCGACAGCTTGGCCATGGCGAACAGGCTCTCGACCATGGCGGCGAACACCGCCGGATCGTCGCCCAACAACCAGCGCGACAGCCCGGCCACCGCCGCTACCACGAAAAAGCTCAGCCACAGGCCGTTCAGCATGCTTCATCCCCCATCAGTGCGCGGATGATAGCGCGCCTGGAATAGCCCGTGTGAAGGAGGGAGGAAGAGAGGGAGTCGGCAGCCCGACGCGATATTGAACGGCCGCGGGGTGGACAACGCATCGGCAGCCGACGCATGTTGTCAGCAATCACTGGCGCCCGGACCGGCGCTCGTGGTCCTTGCCACAACGGCAGTCAGGCTTGGCGCCACACCCCATAGACAGCGCTTTCGGCTGCGCCTCGAAGATCGGCTTGAACCGCGCCTCCGACTTGTCCAGCTAACGAATGGCGTCTTTGTCAGCGACTCCAGCCGCCACGCTGCCGCCCAACGACGGGGCGGCGGCGCGCGTCTCGAGTGACGGCATCGGTGCGCCTCAGCCGCGTCGACGGCCCATGATGAAGGACACGACAAACATCACCAGAAACACCACGAACAGAATCTTCGCGATGCCGGTAGCGGTGCCCGCGATACCGCCGAAGCCCAGCACAGCGGCAACGATGGCGATGATCAGAAAGGTTATAGCCCAACTTAACATGATGATTCTCCTTCAGTTTTCCGGGATCTTGCGGTGTATCAGGTAAATCCGGAGCAGCGCCAGCTTGGCAAGCGCGCCGGTCAGCTGCTGCGAGTGCATCTAGAACACCCAGTTGCGCGGCAACGCTTGCCGTTCCCCGATCAGCGGCTGAGCGGTTCGACTCACCGGTTGCAGCTGTGCAGCCGGTTGCACACTCAGCACCCGCTCTGCCGGCAGAGGGCGCCCCTGCGCCGCCTGCGTCGTCGGCTTGGCATCCAGCCCTTGCTCGCCGATCAACAGCAGCAACAGCGCTGCGCTGGCCAACAGGCCCTTGGCCAATAAAGAGAAATGCAGGTGACGGCGGCTCATCCTGAGGTTCCTCCCGATGCTGACCTTGCCCGCCTGGCCTGCTTTATCTACTGCAGTCGGCATGCCACTCTGATAGAAATAAAAAATGCTATTGAATCAACAAGTTAAAAAATAAAAGCAAATGCGCTAAGCGGCAGACTGCACGATCCGCCCGTTTTCCTCGGGCGTTTTGCACGACGCCCTCGAAGAGCAGGGAGGAGCGGAACGTCCCTGTTCCACTCCACAACCGCTGTTACTGCATGCTCTGCTTGAGTTCGTGCATGCGCTCGTGGCAGGCGCGCACCTTGGGCATCTCCACCGCGAGCAGCGCCTTAACGTCCGCCTCAGCACACTCCAGGGCATCCTCGAAGGCATTCAGGATGCGGTCCTCGGCTTCCTCCAACTGGGCCACGTAGGTCGCCTCCTCCTCGCTGGAGAGCAGTGCACGGGTATCGGCATAGGCCTGGCGTAATTTGCCCAGCAGGGTGCCGCCGGTGGCCGGCGTTTCATGGTTGGCCACGACTTTCACCGCCAACGCCTGGATAACCTCGGTCTTGACCCGCGCCATGTCGCGGAACACCGCTTGCAAGCGAACATCCTTGACCGCCTCTTGTGCATGCTCGTAAAAGCGCTGGCCGTCACGGGTGATTTCAATCAGCTCGTTGAGTTGTGCTGTCTTGCTGGTCATGCTGTTTCTCCTTTGGTGAGCGCCGCGTCATGCGGCACCGGACAAGGAACGCTGGCCAGCCCTGGCCAGCGGATCATCAGCCCTCAACACGCAGGGTGTCGGCATCCACACCGCGCACACCGCGGATGTTGCGGGCGGTCTCGATGGCCAGTTGCTTCTCGGTATTGCTCTGCACCTTACCGCTGAGGCTAACCATGCCGCCCTTGGTGTCGACCGAGATATTCAAACCATCAAGGTTTCGACTATAGAGATAGCTGGATTTCACCTTGCTGGTGATCCATGCATCGCTAATTGCCGCGCTGGCGTCATCGGCGGCGTTCTGCGCCTTGGCCGCGGCGCTGTCGGCGGTGCTGATGCTGAGGTTGTTATGCACCTCACGCACACCCTTGGTGTTGCCGGCCAGACGACCGGCCAGCTCCTTGGCCGCCGGGGTCTGCGCACTACCCGTCAGGGTAACCACGCCATTCTTGGCTTCGACATCGATGTCCAGGCCTTCGGTGTTGCTGTTCCACAGCAACTTGGATTTCACCGTAGCGACCAGGGTGGCATCGTCGAACCGTTGCGCCAGGCTCGACTCGCCCGCGCCTTTGCGCTGGGCCTTGGCGTCAACTTGTAGCTGGTTATCAACCTTATTTACGCCTTCGATGCCCAGCGCCAGCTGTTCGGCCAGGTCGCGCTCGACGTCGGTCTCGACACTGCCGCTGAGCTTGGCGCTGCCGTTCTCCACATCGACGTCGATACTGAACGGGTTGAGATGACGGTTGAGGGTGATAGCCGTCCAGATCGCCCCCTCCTGACGGGCTTCGCTGAGCTCGCGGCTCAGGTCGCCTTCGGCCGCAAAAGTGGTCATAGGCGTCAGGGCAATCACGCTGGCAGTTGCAGTGGCCAAGGCGAGGGTTTTCAAGTGATTCATGGCGGTTCCTCCAGTCATATCCATATACGCGCTGCCAATGGCAGCCGTTGTGTAGATATTCGCAAGCCCTGTGCCAGCTTTTTAGATACTTACAAATCCTTTTAAAACAATTAGTTAAATATTACTGATGACAGTCTCAGGCTTGCAGCTTGCAAGACCGGCCCAGATACACCGTGCAACTTGCACGAAAGTTTCTGGACTAATTACATGCACTCAATCATTGGAGCACGCACATGGACGCAGCAGAGCAGCAAGGCGGACGCATACTCCTGGTCGATGACGAGTCGGCGATCTTGCGCACCTTCCGCTACTGCCTGGAAGACCAGGGTTATCAAGTGGCCACGGCCAACAGCGCGGCCCAGGCCGATAGCTTGTTGCAACGCCAGGTGTTCGACCTGTGCTTTCTCGACCTGCGCCTGGGCGATGACAATGGCCTCGACGTGCTGGCGCAGATGCGCGTGCAGGCGCCCTGGATGCGCGTGGTGATAGTCACCGCGCATTCCGCGGTGGATACCGCGGTGGATGCCATGCAAGCCGGCGCGGCGGATTACCTGGTCAAGCCCTGCAGCCCGGAACAACTGCGCATGTCCGCCGCCAAACAGCTGGAAGTACGCCAGCTGTCCGCGCGCCTGGAAGCCCTCGAAGGCCAGGTGGATAAGGCCAAGAACGACCTCGACTCGCACAGCCCGGCGATGATGGCGGTCCTGGAAACCGCCCGCCAGGTGGCTAATACCGACGCCAATATCCTCATCCTCGGCGAGTCCGGCACCGGTAAGGGCGAGCTGGCGCGCGCCATCCACGGCTGGAGCCAGCGCGCGAAGAAATCCTGCGTGACCATCAACTGCCCGTCACTCAGCGCCGAACTGATGGAGAGCGAACTGTTCGGCCACAGCCGGGGCGCCTTCACCGGCGCCAGCGAGAGCACCCTGGGCCGGGTCAACCAGGCAGATGGCGGCACCCTGTTCCTGGATGAGATCGGCGATTTCCCGCTGACCCTGCAACCCAAACTGTTGCGCTTCATTCAGGACAAGGAATACGAGCGCGTCGGCGACCCGGTGAGCCGGCGCGCCGATGTACGCATCCTCGCCGCGACCAACCTCGACCTGCAGGACATGGTGCGCGAGGGGCTGTTTCGCGAAGACCTGCTCTACCGCCTCAACGTCATCACCCTCAGCCTGCCGCCACTGCGCGAACGGGCCGAGGACATCCTCGATCTGGCCGAGCGTTTCCTCGCGCGCTTCGTCAAGGACTACGCGCGCCCGGCCCGCGGCTTCAGCGATGAGGTGCGGGCCGCGCTGCTGGACTACCCCTGGCCGGGCAACATTCGCGAGCTGCGTAACGTGATCGAGCGCGCCAGCATCATCTGCGCCGAAGAACGGGTGCAACTCAACCACCTCGGCCTGAACACCGGCGCGAGCAATGACACACCACGGGTCGGTGCCGAGCTCAGCCTGGAGCAACTGGAAAAGGCCCACATCGCCGCGGTACTGGCCACCAGCGAAACCCTCGAGCAGGCAGCCAGGACACTCGGCATCGACGCCTCCACCCTGTATCGCAAGCGCAAGCTGCTCGGCCTATGAAACTGCGCAGTCAGCTGTTCCTCAGCAGCAGTGCGCTGATCACCGTGGCCCTGTTCGGCCTGTTGCTCGGCATGTTCAGCGTCTGGCAACTGACCAAGGGGCAAAACCAGGCGATGACCCGCAACCTCGAGATCATCGAAGCCTCCCTCGGGCTGCGTCAGGAGATGGGCACCCAGGTCATCCTGATGATTGCCGACAAGCTCGACCGCCAGGCCCTGCAAGCTTCCGATCAACGCTTTCAGCAATGGCTCAACAAGGCCGCCGAAGGCGCCATCGATGACAGCGACCGCCAGGCCGTGGGCGAAATCGGCCGCGCCTATGCGCACTACCAGGATCTGCTGAAAACGCCGGCGACGGTACGTCGCCAACTACTCGACAACGACGATTTCGGCCGTGCCCTGCAAGCCCTGCGCGACCGTATCAATGCCGTCCAGACGCGCTATGTGGCGCAGGTGCAGAACGCCCAGGAAACGGTGCGCCAGCGCGCCTGGATGATCGCCGGGTTGCTCGGTCTGATCGGTCTGGCGGTGCTGCTGATTGGCTTCATCACCGCGCACAGCATCGCCCGACGCTTCAGTAAACCGATCGAAATCCTGGCGCGCGCCGCCGACCAGATCGGCCAGGGTGATTTTCAGGTGACGCTGCCCATTTCTCAGGCCGCCGAGCTGGCCACCCTGAGCCGGCGTTTCGGTTTGATGGCCGAGGCAGTGCAACAGTTCAAGAACAGTAATGTCGCAGCACTGATAGCCGAGCAGCGCCGCCTGCAGGCGGTGCTCGACAGCATCGATGACGGCCTGCTGATTTTCGATCGCCACGGCCTGTTGGAACACTTCAACCCCGTCGCCGAGCGCCAGCTCGGCTGGCGCGACCAGCCGCTCGGCGAGAGCCTGGACCACGCGCTGCAACGACCCGAACTGGATGAGCAGCTGCAGCAAGTGCTGCAAGGCAAGAACCTGGAACAGGCACTGGAGGACCTACAGATCGAGGCCGACGGCGAGACCCGCCTGCTGGCTTACAGCCTGACCCCGGTCAGCCATGCCGAGGGGCATATCCAGGGCGCGGTCATGGTGCTCCACGACGTCACCAAGCAACGCGCCTTCGAACGCGTGCGCAGCGAGTTCGTGCTGCGCGCCTCGCACGAACTGCGCACCCCGGTAACCGGCATGCACATGGCCTTCGGCCTGCTGCAGGAGCGCCTGAACTTCAGCGACGAGGCGCGAGAAAGCGACCTGCTGCGCACCATCGATGAAGAGATGCACCGCCTGGTGCGACTGATCAACGACCTGTTGAACTTCTCGCGTTATCAGAATGGCTTACAGAAACTCGAACTGGCGCCCTGTGACCTCGACGAATTGCTCAGTCAGGCCCAGCAGCGCTTTGCCGCCCAGGCCAGCGAGCGCGATATCGCCCTGAACATCGAGCCCCACGACAGTTTGCCGAAGGTGCGCCTGGATCGTCTGCAGATCGAGCGGGTACTCGACAACCTGATTGGCAATGCCCTGCGCCACAGCCGTAGCGGAGGGCAGATCAACCTGCAGGCGCGCCCTCAGGGTGAACGGGTGATCGTCAGCGTCAGCGACGATGGCGAAGGCATCGCCTACACCCAGCAGGCCCGGATATTCGAGCCGTTCGTCCAGGTCGGCCGCAGGAAGGGCGGCGCCGGCCTGGGGCTGGCGCTGTGCAAGGAGATCGTCGAGCTGCACGGTGGCCGCATCGGGGTGAAATCGCGGCCGGGGCAGGGCACCCAGTTCTATTTGGCGCTGCAGCGCTGAGCGGCCGGGAGGTTAGCGTGGAGCGAATCCCGCCAGCGCTGGCCGCCTGGACGCCGGCCCCCTCACACGCCGCGTTTAGCGCCGCTGTTGAGTACCTGAAGTAACGCCGCCGTCTCGGCATCCGGCTCGCCATCGTAACGCGCCGGGCGGTACTTCATCTGGAAGGCCGCGAGCACATTACGCGTGGCTTCCGTCAGCTCGCCGTCACTGGGCACCACATAACCCTGCCGCGCCAGTTGCGCCTGGAACCAGGCCACCGTCGGCAGGCTCGGAGCGAACAACGCCTGCTGGCGCGCCACCGCCTGAGCATCCGGCCAAACCATCAGACCGGCATCGGCCAGACGTCGCCAGGGAAACAGCGGCCCCGGGTCGACCTTACGCTGCGGCGCCACATCGCTGTGGCCGATGATGCTGCCAGGGGCCAGTTGGTGACGCTGCATGATGTCCTTGAGCAAGACGATCAGCGCCTCGATCTGCGCCGGCGAATAGGGCTGCCAGACTCGTCCGGTGGGAGTATCGCGATAGCCCTGATTGACCAGCTCGATGCCGATCGACGTCCCGTTCAACCAGGTGCGTCCCTGCCACTGACTGTCGCCGGCGTGCCAGGCGCGACGATTCTCATCGACCAGCCGGTAGATGGTCGCCGGAGCGTCGCCGATCAGATAATGGCTGCTGACCTCTTGCTCGGTGAGCATGCGCAACGAACGCGGCAGGTCGGTCGAGGTGTAGTGCAGGATGATGTACTGCACCCGGCTGCTCTGGCCGCTGGCGGTATGCGAGGTGTCGATCCGCGGGCCACTGACACAGCCAGCCAGCAAGCTGAGTAACAAGGCAAGACAAGGCACTTTCATGGGTTGATATGCAACACGCTTTGTAGGTTATCCAACAGCATGTCGACGCTGAGCATGATTAGCAACATACCCATCAGCCGCTCCACTGCGGTCAACCCACGGGGACCGAGGAAGCGCTGCAGAAAGGATGCCTGCAACAGGATAAAGGCGGTCGCCGCCCAGGCCAGGAGCACCGCCAGGTAGAGCTCCCACAACGCCCCCTCGTGGGTATTGCGCAGGGTCATCAACACCGCCAGCGCAGACGGCCCGGCGACTGCCGGGGTCGCCAGCGGCACCAGCATCGGCTCGCCATCCGGCACGTCGCCGAGCAGGCCCTGTGGTCCGGGAAAGATCATGCGCATGGCGATGACGAACAGAATGATGCCGCCGGCTATCGCGATGGCTTCACGGGACAGGCCGAGCCCGCTGAGCACCTTGTCGCCAAAGGTCAGAAACAGCAGGAGCAGGACCAGGGCAAATAACAGTTCGCGCGCCGCCACCACCAGGCGGCGCTTGGCCGTCACGTTTTTCAACGCAGAAATATAGATGGCGATGTTGCCAAACGGGTCGGTGACCAGAAAGATCAACACGGCAATACTGAAAATGTCCATGCAGCACTCCTCAACAGATCGCCACAGTCTAGTGATGAACCAAGCGCCCGTCTGTCGGCAATACGCCTTACATGGGCCAGATCGCCGCCATTGGTCCCCAACCGGCGACATTTTTTGTCCGGTGACGCCAGAGTAAAGCTGTAGCTACACTGGTTACCCTTTTCCCCAACGGCTAGCTTGCGAGGATCACACCATGCGCGCGCTGCTCTGGTTCAAGCTCGACCTGCGTCTCGACGATCATCCGGCCGTGCAAGCCGGACTGGAAGCCGAGCGGCTGCTGCCGGTATTCGTGCTCGATCCGGCGTTGCTGCAGGAAAGTGAATTCGGCAGCCGCCGGCTCGGCGTGCACCGTGCGCGCTTTCTGCTGGAAAGCCTGGCGGCGCTGGATGGTGCGCTGCGCCAACGCAACTCGCACTTGCTGGTCATGCAGGGCAGAGCGGAGCAGGTGATCCCGCAACTGGTCGGCCAATTCGACCTGCAGCAGGTGCTAACGCTGGACGAGGTTGCTCCGTACGAACGCGCGCAACTGGCGCGCGTGCAGCGCCAACTGGGTGACATACCGTTGCGGCAAGCGGCGGGCAACAGCCTGTTACGCGCCGAGGAACTGCCCTGTCCGAGCAACCAGCTGCCGCAGGTCTATAGCCAGTTCAGAAACCTGATCGAGCAACGCCAGCCGGTGTTCCAGCCCGAGCCGCCGCCCAAGCGGCTGCCACCCCTGCCAGAAGGCGCGCAGCAATTGTTGCAGGCGTTACCGACGCTGTCCCAGCTGGGCCTCGGCGAGCCGCTCAGCGTAGCGGCCAGCCGCTTCCCTTTTTCCGGCGGCGAAGCAGCGGCCCAGGCCCGTCTGCGCGATTACCTGTGGGAAGGTCAGGGCGTACGTCAGCACATGGACAGTCGCAACGGCCTGATCGGCAGTGAGGGCTCGTCGAAACTCTCACCCTGGCTGGCCAATGGTAGCCTCTCGGCGCGTCGGACGGTGGCCGAACTGCGCCGCCATGAGGCGCAGTTCGGGCGCAACGATTCGACCTATAGGTTGTGGCTCGAGCTGCTCTGGCGCGACTTTTTCCGCTGGACCCTGCTGCGCCATGGCAGTGCGCTGTTCAAGGCCGGCGGCTTGCCCGCCACGGCACGCGCGCCACAGCAGCTCGATCGGCGCTTCGACAGCTGGTGCCAAGGCCGTACGGGCATGCCACTGGTGGATGCCGGCATGCGCGAACTGGCCGCCACTGGCTTTATTTCCAACCGCAGTCGTCAGGTGGTTGCCAGCTTTCTGGTCAATGACCTGCAACAGGACTGGCGCTTTGGCGCCGCCTGGTTCGAAGAACACCTGATCGACTATGACCCGGCCAGCAACTGGGGCAACTGGGCCTACCTCGCCGCGGTCGGCTGCGATCCGCAGCGCAACCGGGTATTCAACGCCCTGCGGCAGGCGCGCGCCTACGACCCGGATGCCACGTACGTCAGCCTCTGGTTGCCGGAACTGCGCAGCGTGCCGCAACACCTGCGGCATACGCCGTTCCTGCTCTCGCACCTGCAACTGGATGCACTGAACTATCCGCGCCTGGAGCAGATACCAGAAACCTGGCGCCCCTACCTGACGAGCGTGGCCTGAAGCCAACTACGGCACCGCTGAGCGCAGCGTCATCCACCTTGTCCGCCGCTTCAGCAGCAAACACGGCAGGCCCACACGCTGGCCAAGCCGGTTAACCCACCTCGACGCGATTGCGCCCCCAACCCTTGGCTCGGTACAGCGCCTGATCGGCGCGCGCGAACACCTGTTCACCGCGCTCGCCCTCGGCAAACTCACTGATCCCGGCCGACAGGGTGATGGT
>JBFKAF010000079.1:0-9657 GCA_041621735.1 Pseudomonas sp. | reverse complement strand
GTCGGCCGAGCCGAACGCAAAGGCGCTGAAGCCGGCCTATGTGCTGCAGGTCGACCTCGGCGAGTACGGGGTGAAGACCTCCAGCGCCCAACTCACCGCGCACTACAGTAGCAGCGAGCTGCTCGGACGACAGGTGTTGTGCGTGTGCAACTTCGCCCCGAAACGTATCGCCGGGGTGCGCTCGGAAATACTGGTAACCGGTGTGTACGACGCGGAGAAGCGGGTGGTATTGGCCAGTTTCGACAAGCCGCTGCCCAATGGCGCGCGCCTGGCATGAGCGAACGTAAAGCCTTGCTGGCGATCCACCTGGGCGCCCTGCTGTTCGGTCTCTCGGGGATTTTCGGCAAGCTGGCCTTGACCACACCGCTGGCCATTGCCGCCGGCCGTGGCCTGTTCGCCGTGCTGGCGCTGGCGCTGTTTGCCCAGCTGTTCAAGCAAGCGCATAGGCAACCTATCGGCTGGCGCCAGCTTGGCCTGCTGGCAGTGGGCGGGCTCTTGCTCGGTAGTCATTGGCTGACCTTCTTCGAGGCGGTGAAGGTCTCGGGTGTGGCCATCGCCACCCTCGGCTTCGCCAGTTTCCCGGCGTTTACCGTGCTGCTGGAAGGCCTGCTGTTCCGCGAGCGCACGCGCCCCAGTGAATTCGCCATGGTCGCGGTAGTGACTCTGGGGTTGATCCTGGTCACGCCGAATTTCGACCTGGCCAGTCAGGCCACTACCGGCCTGCTCTGGGCGGTACTCTCCGGTTTGCTGTTCGCCCTGCTCTCGCTGCTCAATCGCGTGAGTACCCGCGGCATCGACCCGGTTCAGGCCGCATTGCTGCAAAACCTTACCTTGCTGGCCTGCTTCATGCCGTTCGCCTGGCCCCTGCTCAGCGATCTGCGCCTGTTCGACTGGTTTTGGCTGGCCATGCTCGGGGTGTTCTGTACCGGCCTGGCGCACAGCCTGTTCGTTGCCAGCCTGCGCGTGATCAAGGCCCGTAGCGCAGCGGTGATCTTCGCCCTGGAACCAGTCTACGGCATCGCCTTCGCCTGGTGCTTGTTCAACGAAGTACCCACCCTGCGCATGTTCGCCGGGGGCGCGCTGATCATCCTGGCGATTTTCGCCTCGGCACGCATGGCACGTTGAGAGTCAAGGCTCGGCGCGAGTCAATCCGCGCCGTCGAAGGGCAAGCACGCTATTGGCGGCGAGACTCAGACCTCGCGCGGGCGGTCGCTGTGGCCAAGGTCGCGTTGCGGGTCGATTTGATCGCGCACCTTCTGCTTGAGCACTTTGGCCTCGGGAAAACCGCCATCGGCCTTGCGCTCCCAGATTTGTACGCCATTGCAGGTGATGCGAAACACCCCACCGCTGCCCGGCTCCAGGCTGACTTTGCCGAGATCCTCGGCAAAGGTCGACAACAACTCCTGGGCAAGCCAGGCCGCACGCAACAGCCACTGGCATTGGGTGCAATAGGTGATGACCACTTCGGCTTTTGGATGGGACATGGAACGACTCGGAGAGTACGGCCGCTTCTACTCAAGCGGCCCGGTTGAACAGGAATGCTGCCAGAACAACTGCAACGCGCCCAGGTGCTAGCTGAATATCCTAGGCAATCTTGGCCAGCAGTTCGCGAGCCTCCTGCTTTTGCTGCTCATCGCCGTCATTGATCACCTGATTGAGGATATTGCAGGCGCTGTCGACGCTGCCCTGCTCGATATAGGCCAGCGCCTGGTTGAGCTTGGCCAAGTTATCGCGACTCCCGGCCAAGTGATCGAGGTCCTGCAACACGGCATTGCCACTGACTGGCGCCTGCTCGAGAAACTGCTCACTCAGCTCCTCCTGCAACCAACCTTCGGCCGATGTTTCTTCAACCAGCATTGACGCCGCAAAAGGGCTCGATGCATCCCGCGTACTGCTCAGGTCGAAAGTGTCCGATTCATCACTATCCGATTCATCACTAATAGTCGAATCGCTGCGTGATTCTGCTGTCGCTGCGGCCTTCTTGTTGCGCACAACCGTTGGGAACGGGCTGACCAGATCCCAGTCCGCCTCCAGCGACAGATCATCCAGATTGAGCTGAAAATCATCGTCCTGTTGCTTATCCACAGATGCTGCAGACTGCACCTGGAGCTCTTCCTCCAGGTTCAGCACGGCGGCCTCCAGTGGATCGGCCTGGATGGCGTCGAGCAAGCCGGGGTGACGCGCCTTGAGTTGCTCGATGCGCACGGCGGTAAACCCGGCGTCACGTAAAACAGCCTCTTCACGTGCAAAGGCCTGAGCATCCCCCAGTTGCGCCAACACCTCCAACAAGCGAAAACGAATGTCGCTGCGCTCCGGCTGGGCGGTCAATGCCTTGCGTAAGCTCGCAGCGGCTTCACTAAAGCGCCCATACGCGATGTAGATATTCGCACCTTCCAACGCATCGGCAGGGCTCGCCGCGCGTATAGGTGCCGCCGTGGACTCAGCCTCGTTAGCGACCAGGGTGTTGACTTTGAGCGGTTGCACCGGCGCTGCAAGCTGGGGCTCGAGTGGCTCGGCTGCTACCTCGCGGCTCGGGTCGGGCTCGACGGCGCGGCGTTTCTTAGCCCAGAACAGAGCGAACAGTCCGAGCAACCCCAGCAGTAATCCAGCGCCCCCGGCACGGAGCCAATGGTCAGTTTCAGGCGCTGCCGGCGCGCGTGTCGCAACAGCATCCGACTCGAGCTTGAGCGCCGCCGCAGGCGCAACAGGTACTGCGGTCGACGCCTGGCGAGCGGTCAGCTCGGCCTGCAATTCGGCCAACAGCTGATCCTTGCGGCTCATCTGCGCTTGCAACTGCTGCAACTGCAGTTGCATGTCCGCGAAGCGTTGCTGCAACTGCAGGTTTTCCGCAGCCTGACTGGCCAGTTCCTGATCCACCCGCTGCTGCATCTGGGCGATCAACTCGGCCTGGGTGTCGAGCGGCTGCTCGGGTGAGGCAGGTGCTTGCACATCCGCCATTGCCTCAGGTTGCGCCTGACTTGGCGCCTTGTCCGCGACCACCACATCTGGCAGCAGCAAATCGACCCCGGCCTTCAAACGATTGATATCGCCATTGCTAAACGCCTGCGGATTGAGCGCATGAATATCGCTCATCAGGCGCTGCTGAGACACTGCACTGCCTGCTGCGCGCAAGCCAGCGGCAATCGTCCACAGGCTATCGCCGCGCGCGACCCGATAACGCTCGCCCAACGCCGCGCTCGGCACTGCCCGAGGCGCTGCGGGGGCTCTGGCGTTTGCCTCTGCACTGACCCGAGGGGCGCGCTGCTGTGGCTCAGGTAGCCGCGCGACGGCTCGGTAGGCGGACGAATGGGGCGGGTCGATAAGCAAGGTGTATTCGCGCAGCAGACGACCATTGGGCCGCGCCACTTCGACGATGAAATTCAGGTAAGGCTCACGCACGGGCTGATTCGACACGACGCGAATCACACTCTTGCCACCGCGCAGCACGGGGGTAAACCGTAGGTCATTGAGGAAAAACAGGCGGTCGACGCCGGAGCGATTGAACGCCTCGGCAGGCGCGAGCCGAACCTTCAAGTCATTGGCGCCCAGATCGGCGACTTCCAGCAATTCGATCTCAGCGTCCAATGGCTGACTCAAGGCCGAATGCAGGGTAATTTCGCCCAGCCCCAGGGCCGGGACGGTACCCGAATAAACAACCGAGCTTGATGCAAGGCCAATCAACAATTGCCGAACCCGAGTCATATACCCTCCCCCGGTGACTCCGCCCCGCTCCAAGTGCACCACGGCACGCCCTAGCATGCACATCCTGTCAGTGGTGAAAGTAAACGACGCGGCAAAAACCTGTACAGGGAGCGACTTCCATGTCGCCCCGACTAATGAGTCAGTATGGCCACTATTAACAGACATGCGCAGTTTGCCAGGCGCACAGCGATACGGCAGATAGCCATGATACGCAAAAGCCTAGACCAGCAGTCATAAAGCTGACGGACAAATAAGCGGCTACGGCGCTATCCGCGCGCGGCCGGGCGCACGCCCCTGGCCGCCAGCGCCGTCAAAGCGAAGACTGCCGCCATCAGCCAGAAGCTCTGCTGGAAAGCCGACGCCTCCGCCAGCCGGGTGCCGCCTTCGGCACTGTGCCGCCATTCCAGAAAGAAGGTCAGCAGGTTGACCCCAAAGGCGCCACCCAACTGGCGCACGAAAGTGATGGCCCCCGCACCCTGGGCCAGTTCCTGCGGACTCAGGATGTCCAGCGAGCCGGTGCTCAAGGCCGGCAGCAACAGGCCAAGCCCGACTCGACCAATACTCGCCCAGAAACACAGGACGATGAACGAAGCCCCCTGTTCGAGCCAGCCGAGACCAACCGCCGACAGGGCGAAGATCAGCAAACCGCTGATCAGTAGCAAGGCGGCCGATAACTGATCGCTCAACCAGCCGCCGACGAAGGATGCAACCCCCATCAGCACGCCGGTCGGCAGCAAGAGCAGCCCGGCACGTCCTGCGCTGTAGCCTTCCATGGTTTGCAGGTACAGCGGGATCAGGTAGGTCGAGCCATACAGCCCCATGCCCAGGGTCAGCGCCACCCAGCTGGCGCTGCGGAACCCGGCGTGGCGCCATAGCCCCAAGGGCAGCAATGGTTTGTCGCTGTTGCGGCTGCGCACAAAAAAGCCGGCAAATGCCGACATCCCCAGCAAAGCCGGCGCCCACACGCGCACCTCTATCCAGCTAAAGCGTTGCGCCTCGGCCAAGGCGCCGAGCACGGCAAACAACGCCAGACAGAGCAGCAAGAAGGCCCAGACATCCAGCAACGGCGTGGTTCGCTCGCGCTGACTGGGTAGCAGCCAGTAACCCCCCAGTAAGGCCAGCAGGCACATCGGCAGGGGCAGCCAGAACACCGCCACCCAGCCGAAATGATCGACCAGATAGCCACCGATGGTCGGCCCCAGCGTCGGCGCGATCATCACCCCCAGGCCATACAGCCCCAGGGCCATGCCCCGCCCGCCCTCGGCGAACACGCGAAAGATCAGCACCATGGCCAAGGGCTGGATGATCCCGGCGCACAGGCCCTGGACGATACGCAGGGCGATCAGCTGCCAGGCCGCTTGCGCCGCCAGCGCCAACAACGACGTCAAGAGAAACAGCAGCAGGCCGAGCTGCGCGGTGCGTCGGGCGCCGAACCGCGCATGCGCCCAGGTCGCCAACAACAGGCCGGCGGTCATCGCCGCCAGAAAGCCGGTGGACAGCCATTGCGCCAGCGGCCGGCCAATCGCGAAATCCGCCATGATCGCCGGTAGCGCCACGTTGATGCTGGTCGACGCCAGCACCATCGCCATGCTGCCCACCATCAGTACACTCAGCAGCCACTGCGGGTAACGAGCACCGAAATGCGCATGCAGGGTTTGCAGATCCTGCTGCATCAACGCTTTTCCAGATTACTCAAAATCTGCTTATGCACCTGCTGACAGCGGCGCAGTTCGTCTTCGTCGATGCCGGCGAACAGCTCATGCCGCAGCTGGGTGGAGATCGCCTCGATTTTTTCGATCAGCGGTTGGGCTTGCGGGCGCAGGGCGATCTTCTTCGCCCTGCGGTCCTCCGGCACCGACTGGCGACTGACCAGATCCTGGGCTTCCAGGCTGTCGAGCAGGCGGGCCAAGGTCGGCCCTTCGACCCCGACGCTTTGCGCCAGCTCTCGCTGGGTGGGCAGTTCCTCGAAACGGGACAGGTGCAGGAGTACCAGCCAGCGCGCCTGCGACAGACCGAGACCGACTAGGCGGCGATCCAGTTCGGCGCGCCAGGCGCGGGATAATTGGGCGACTTGCATGGCGAAACGGTGTTGATCTGATTGCGGCATGGATAACGGCTCTTATAAGCATCAAAAAACTAATCATTAGCCAGCTAACCATAACCTTATACCCGAGAGCAACCCCTGACCTGCCTCACCATTTCACATACTGATCCTCGACGAAGCCCCAAAGACCGTCAATCCGCACCTCGGCTCGGCCGGACGGGCGCAAGATACCGCTGAATTGACCGAATATCTGCTTGAAGTTGCTGGCCAACAGGCCCAGGTTGGTGCGCTCCTGATGCAACCCACGCGCCTCGAAGCGCAGCGCCACCTGGCCGTCATGGGAGTCGATGCGCCAGGGCTGTAAGGGCTGCTCGCGATCGAAGGCAAAGCGCACCGTATCGACCTTGATCAGCTCCCCGTCCAGCCAGTAGCAGTTCTCGGTGAAGCTGGTTTCGTTGACCCCGCAGGACAGATTCAAGCCGACTCGCTGGCCCGCCACCTGGCCGGACAGACAGGCCCAGTTCCAGTGGGTTTCCGGGCGCATGTAACCGGCCGACCAGTCATGGTGGGCGAATGCCTCGATAGCCGTCAGATCGAAGTCGCCCAGGCTGCAATTGACCTGGCCGGTGCAACGCAGCCCTGCCACCTTCTGCGCATACACCCAACCGTTCACCGCAGTGGGCGTGTTGATGCACATCGGCTGAAAAGCCGGCTCGTCCTCGGAAAAACAGGCGTCGATGTGGGTGCCGTCATCCAGTTCAACCAGCAAACGCTTCTCGTGCGAGTCCGCACGATTTTCCAGGCGCAGCAGGTTGCGCCCACTGCGCAGCTCGCATACGCCATCGTTGGGTTGCTGAGAAAACCGCGTGCCCAGGCTCAGCGGTAATTTGAATTGCCGCTCGATCATCCGTCCGCTGGGCGGGTGGAACAGGTAGACGAAACCGATGCCGGCCACGCTCAGATTGGCCAAGGCGCAGCCGCCGATCAGCTGCTCGCTGATCAGCCCGAAGTACTGGAACTGGTGAAAACGCCGCCACTTGGCCAAAGCGCCCAAGCGCCGGCCCATGGGCGAGCGAAAATCGAAGTCACGATAATTGATCAACTCGGGCGCGGCACTGAAGATGCCGTAATGGGGCTGGCCGTTGGCTTGTATCAATCGATCCATCGAAGCAACCGTTCGCAGAAAAAATCACCGCGATGCTAGCACTGCGCCTTCCGCCCAGACACTCACTGGCGGCGCCATGGGCAGGAGCAAAATCGGCCAAATCAGGAGCCTGTCAAACCTGAGCGGCCGACCGCGGCAAGTCTGGCAGGCTCCCTGGCTTAGATCACCACTTGATTACGACCAAAGGCCTTGGCTTCATACAACGCCCGGTCGGCGTGTTCATAGAGCTGCGCCAATGCGCCATCTTGTGCGGGCTGAATACTGGCCACGCCAACGGACATGGTCAGCACCCCTGCGGGGTCCGCACCTTCGTGCGGGATATTAAGCTGCTCCAGGGTCGCGCGCAGCGTTTCGCCGCGTTGCCGCGCCTGCGTCTCGTCAATCCCGTACAGGAGTACGGCGAACTCTTCGCCGCCCAGGCGCACGGCCATGTCCAGCGGGCGACGTCCGGCATCGTTGAGCAAGCTTCCAACCTGCTGTAATGCGCGATCACCGGCCTGGTGACCGTAGCGATCGTTATAGGCCTTGAAGTGATCGAGATCGCAGAGCAGTAAGGCAATCGACTGGCTATCACGCTGCGCCTGACGCCATAACCGCTCGAACGCACGGTTGAAACTGCTCCGGTTGTGCAGACCGGTCAGGCTGTCGTGATCGGCCAGTACGCGCATCAGGCGGCTGACCAGAAAATGCTCGCGCGACTTGAACTCCAGCAAGTAGCAGCCCACCGCCCCTATGAGGTTGCCGAACAGCAGAAACAGCAGGTTGTTGAGCAGTCTTGGCATCGGTAAACCGACCCATAGCTCGACGCCCACATACACCAGCAACACCAGCCAGGCGCAGGCCAGGGCTTCGCTGAGGCGCAAGCCCACCAGAAAATAGGCGGCCATGCTGACCAGCAGCAACCCTTCATAGGGGTAATTCGGATCGCCGTGGTGGGCGATGCCGACAACCAGAGCAGCCCCGATGCCGATTATCGAAATGCACATCAGACTCAAAGGCAGCAATAGCGCCGCCTGCTCACGCGGCGGGATCAGCGCGGCGCAGATCAACAGCACGATCAGCACCAGCAGACGCACGCCAAGTACCCACCACACTTGCGGGCCCTGCAGCATGACGAAATCCAGCCAGGCGAACGCCAGCCAGAGCAGGATGCCGACGTTCAACCCTATGCGTTTGAGGTCGAAGCTGTGTTCCAGCATGTAGGCGCGATACTCCCCCTCGAGGGGCCTGGCGAAACGCAGCAGGCGAAAACCCGAGGAGAGCTGATCGGCATAGGGGCTGGAGCCAACATCATCTAGCCAGTCATGTGGGCGCGGCACTATTACCTCATCTGTTGGAAGCCTGTAGCCGCCTTAACAGGTCGTTGAACACAACCTGCGTTGCCGATACGGCGTTAGGCACGTGGCACAGGCGTATGCCACTTCCCTTGCTTGCGGCCACCGCGCCACCCACTTCAGGCTTCAAACTCGGCCTGCAAGGCGGCACGCACGCAGTGCAAGACACCATCGGCCACGCGCCCGGCGAACTGCTCGGCGATTGTCGCCACCGCTGGCAACTCGCCCTCGCCGTCGAGGAAGCTGTCCTGGATCTCGCCAAGCAGCGCTTCCGGCAGATCCAGCGCCTGCTCCAGCGACAGCTGCTGGCGGCCAATGGCCTCGGCCAGCAGGCTGTAGACGTTCTTCTCGCTGCATTGCAGTTGCCCGGCAATCTGCGTCGGCGTCATCCCGGCGCGCGCCAGGCTGACCAGTTCATGGCGCAGGTCGATCACTGCCCGCGGCGCTTCGGCGCCGGCACCGAGCACCTCGAGGAAGGCCTCGCCGTAACGGTCCAGCTTGCGCGCACCGACACCGCTGACCCGGCCCATCTCGGCCAGGGTGCTGGGTTGGCTACGCAGCATTTCCAGCAAGGTGGCGTCGGGGAAGATCACATAAGGCGGCACCCCATGCTCCTCCGCCAGCTTGCGTCGCAGGGCGCGCAGGGCTTCCCACTGATCGCGCTCGTCGCCGCGCACCAGTTGGCTGGCGGCGCTGCTGGAGGCTTTGGCGCTGTGCTGCGGTTTCAGGTCGCGGCGCAGCTGCAAGCTCACTTCGCCGCGCAGTAAGGCGCGACAACTATCGGACAGACGCAACCCGCCATAGCCTTCCAGATCGACGTCGGCCAGTCCACGGGCGACTAGCTGACGGAACAGTGAACGCCACTCGCCCTCGGCGAGCGCCTTGCCCACGCCGAACACCGACAGATGCTGATGGCCGAGACTGCGCACCTTGTCGTTGTCGCGACCGAGCAGCAGGTCGACCAGATGACCGACGCCATAGCGCTGGCCACTGCGGTAAATCGCCGACAACGCCTGGCGTGCCGGCTCGGTCGCGTCCCAGGTCTGTACATCGTCGTTACAGTTGTCGCAATGGCCGCAAGGCTGCGGCAGCTCCTCGTCGAAGTAAGCCAGCAACACCTGACGCCGGCAGCGGGTTTCCTCGCACAGGGCGAGCATGGCGTCGAGCTTGTGCTGCTCGACACGCTTGTGCCGCTCATCGCCCTCGGAGTTGTTGAGCATCTGCTTGAGGAAGATCACGTCCTGCAGGCCGTAGGCCATCCAGGCATCCGCCGGTAGGCCGTCGCGGCCGGCACGACCGGTTTCCTGATAGTAGGCTTCCAGCGACTTGGGCAAGTCGAGGTGGGCGACGAAGCGCACGTTGGGCTTGTCGATGCCCATGCCGAAGGCGATGGTCGCCACCATGATCAGCCC
>JBFKAF010000078.1:0-9745 GCA_041621735.1 Pseudomonas sp. | reverse complement strand
GAGCACGCGGAGGAAGACGCCGCGCGCATCGGCCGGACGCTGGTGCAGCGGATCAACCAGTGGTGGCGCGACCAGCTGCGCGAGGAGTTCGGCCTGGACAGCGCGCTGGAGTTGCAGTTCGAGACCCATTACCGGCGCTTCCTGATGCCGACCATCCGCGGCGCCGAAGAAGGCAGCAAGAAGCGCTACGCCGGGCTGGCCAGGCAGTCGGACGGCAGCGAGGCAATGGTCTACAAAGGGCTGGAAACGGTACGCAGCGACTGGTCGCCGTTGGCCCAGCAGTTTCAGCAGGCGCTCTACCTGCGCATCTTCAACCGCCAGCCCTATCAGGACTATGTGCGCGACTACGTGCGCCGGACCCTGGCGGGCGAGTTCGATGAACTGCTGATTTTCCGCAAGCGCCTGCGCCGGCAACTGGCCGACTACCAGCGCAATGTACCGCCGCACGTGCGCGCGGCGCGCGCGGCCGACGCCTACAACGACGCCCAGAGCCGGCCGCGGCAGTACCAGAACGGCGGCTGGATCAGTTACGTGATGACCGTCGCGGGGCCCGAGCCGCTGGAAACCCGGCATGCGCCGATCGACTACGACCACTACATCAGCCGCCAGCTGCAGCCGGTGGCGGACGCCATCCTGCCGTTCGTCGACGACGACTTCGCCACCTTGATCGGTGGACAGCTCGACCTGTTCTAAGCCAGCTCGAGCCAGCAACCGCGTCCCCGCTAGCCGCTCACTCCCTCGGCGCGGCCGGGTCGAGTAAGTCTTCCGAGCCATGGCTGCGCTGATCCTGTTCGATCTGCTGGTCCAGGTCGGCGTTGACCCGCGTATCCACGGCGGCCGCTTGGCCCGGTGCGGGTGCACCAGCGGCCGGGACGCTGCCGGCCGCGACTGCGACAGCCTCGATGCGCTCGGTGATCTGCACCCGATAGATCGGCTCCGGCATGTCCATCTCGGCGGCCTCCAGGGCCAGCTTCACCTGGCGGATAGCCTCGCTCTTCACAATCAGAAAATCGTGCGCCCGCTGATCCACCCAGGCGTGATAGCGCACCTGCACGTTGGAGTCGCCGAGCGCGGTGATGTAGGCCCGCGGCGGCGGGGTCCGCATGACACCCGGCAAGCCCTTCAGCTCGTCGACGCCGATGCGTTGCGCGCGCACCAGGTTCTCATTCACGCCGATACCGACATCGAACTCGAAGCGCCGACTGGGGTTGCGCGTGTAGTTGAGGGTGACACTGCGAAACACCAGCGCATTGGGCAGGCGCAGGTGATTGCCGTCCAGGGTCATCAGAATGGTGGCGCGCGAGGTCAGCGCGACGACGATGCCCTCGTTACCGTCGATCACCACATGATCGCGCGGCGCGAACGGTTGGCGCAGGCTCATGAGAATGCCGGCCAGGTAATTCTCCAGGGTGTCCTTGAAGGCGAAGCCCAGCGCGACCCCGAGCACCCCGGCGGTGCCCAGCACCGCCCCCACCAGGGAAGTCGCATCCATGATCTCCAGCGCAACCAGCACGCCGAGCAGCATCACCGCCCAACGCGTGGTGGTGCGCGCAAGGTCGCGCAGGAACGGATTACGTCTGGCGATACGCGCGAGCAGCGCGCGACGCGACAGCCAACTGCCAAGAACCCAGGCCAGCCAGATCACCAGGATCGACAACACCAGCAGCGGCAGAGCGGCCAGCAGGCTGTAGGCCTCTTCCAGCAGGCGCTGGATTACCGCATCGATATCAAAGCGTTGGCTATCCAAAATCAGGCGACCTAGATCCTTTTTCGCTAAGCCTAGTGACGACTGACTCAATCAGCCAATTTCGGCGCTTGATAGCCCGACACTGCCGGAAGGCAAATCAAGTGACGGCAACGCGATGCCCCATAAAGCCGGCCACGGCCAAATTCCGGACAAGAAAAAGCCCCGCCCGAGGACGGGGCCTGGCCTATGCCTCAGGCGACTTTGCGAACCTGGGCGGTGGGGTTGTTGTAGTACTGGATCAGGCCAATGTTCTGCCCACTGGCCAGACTGGCCTGCACCTGGGACGAAGACATGCCGTATTCCAGCTCAGCGGTATTCACCTGCAGGTCGAGCTGCAGCGAACCGGCCTGGGCGTAGGCGCTGTTCCACTCGTCGATGGCCTCGTCGAGGTCATTGAGCACCGCAGTGAAGTTGGCCCCGCCGGCATCCGAGAGCGCCGTGCGAATGTCGGTGACCGCGGCGTTCACCTCGTTTTCCAGGGTCTGCCATTCGGCGAGGATCGCCTGCAGGCTGGTCTGGATCGTTTCGCTCTGGTTGGCCAGGTCGGCGAAGTTGTTCGCCAGTATGTGCAGGGTCGCGACATCGGCGGTAATGCCGGTGATCTGCCCCAGCTTGGCCTGGATGCTGGCCTGGTCGGCCTTGATCTTCTCCGCGTCGAGGGCGATGTAGGTGCTGGCCACCGCCACCGCTGGGCCGAGCACGAACCACACCGCCGCCCCCACCGGCCACAGGGCGATGGTCGCGGTAACGCCGAGCGTGATGGCCACCCCGTCGGCGATGCCAAGGCCGATGATGGCCGCGGTGAGGCTCTTGATATCGGCCTTGAGCTGGGTGATCTGGGCGTTGAGGTCATCGATCTGCTGTTGGTCGGCGTTGGCATCCTGGGTCGACTTGGTGGCGATGGTCTGCAACTGCTTGGCCATGTCGGGCAGGGTGTCGCTACTGGTCTGCAGGCTACTGATGGCGCCGGTGATGAAGCTGGTGACCAGCGCCAGCTGACCGGTCAGGGTATTCAGGTCCTGGTTGAGCACGCTCAGTGCCACCTGGTTGGACGGCTGGCTGACCAGGGTCTGCGCCTGAGTCTTGGCATCCTGCAGCACCTGACTGATCACGGCGTTATAGCTGAGCACCTCCTGCGGCACGTTGAGCAGGCGCGCCATGACGTTATTGACCCAGTTCAGGGCATCGCCGTTGGCTTGTTCGTAGGCCGCGATGAAGGCCTGCCAATCGGGTGGGGTCTGGTTGAGGGTGGGCAGGTTGGAGGTCAACACACTGGTCATCAGCGTGTTGACCTCAACCACGTTCTGCTTGTAGCTGGTTTGGGCCAGGGCAAGGGACTTGCTGTTAGTGCGGATTGCATGGGCGAGCGAGTGCATGGTGCTTCCTCCTTGAGGTGTCGCGGGGTGTGTTCCTTCACTGAACTCAAGGGTAGATCAGGCTCCGGCAGGCAAAAGACCGATTGGCGTTAAGCACCTCGATGGCAAATAGCGGCAGCCAATAAGCGACGTCGTGGGCCTCACCGAGCAACGCGGGCTCCAGAGCAGGCGCAGCAAGCGGCGCTGTGCCGCCGTCGGGCGAGTCAGCGGGCCAGCCCTGGCGACGACCGTTCGGCGGTTTATCCTTCCCTTCATGCAGGGCCGTCGAGCGGGTGCAGGGCACTGGGCGTCAGCCGCTTGCCCAGGTGACCTTGGCCGATCTTGCGCCGATCACGGGCGGATCGGCGGGCTAATTGCCCGCTCATTCCCGCGTGCCCAAAGACACATTTTGTGGCAGCTAGGCAAGCATAAAGATCACAATAAAGAACAAACTTGTATACAAAAGCACAGGTGGCGCATTATTTTATGGCTGGACGCACGGTGTACAAAAACAACAGCGAGAACCACGATGACCATCACCTCCGCTCAATCCTCTTCGCGAGCACGGCCCGAAGATGAGAATCTCGGCGTAACCGCCAATATCGCCTACGGCTTGCAACACGTACTGACCATGTATGGCGGCATCATTGCCGTACCGCTGATCGTCGGCCAGGCGGCCGGCCTCTCCCCGGCCGATATCGGCCTGCTGATCGCCGCCTCGCTGTTCGTCGGCGGCCTGGCGACCTTGCTGCAGACCCTCGGCCTGCCATTCTTCGGTTGTCAGTTACCGCTGGTGCAGGGGGTGTCCTTCGCGGGCGTTTCGACCATGGTCGCCATCGTCAGTAGCGACGGTGGTGGCGGCATGCCGGCGGTGCTCGGCGCGGTGATCAGCGCGGCGTTTATCGGTTTTCTGATCACCCCGGTCTTCTCCAAGATCATCAAATTCTTCCCGCCCCTGGTGACCGGGATAGTGATCACCACCATCGGCTTGACCCTGATGCCGGTCGCCGCCCGCTGGGCGATGGGCGGCAACAGCCGGGCCGAGGACTTCGGCAGCATGGCCAATATCGGCCTGGCCGCCTTTACCCTGGCGGTGGTGTTGCTGCTGAGCAAGCTGGGCAGCGCGGCGATTTCCCGGCTGTCCATCCTCCTGGCGATGGTGATCGGCACCCTGGTCGCCTTCAGCCTCGGCATGGCCGACTTCTCCAAGGTCAGCGATGGCCCGCTGATGGCCTTTCCCACGCCCCTGCACTTCGGTATGCCGACCTTTCAAATAGCCGCGATCATCTCGATGCTGATCGTGATCATGGTGACCCTGGTGGAAACCTCCGCGGATATTCTCGCGGTCGGTGACATCATTGGCACCAAGGTGGATTCGCGGCGCCTCGGCAATGGCCTGCGCGCCGACATGCTCTCCAGCATGATTGCCCCGGTATTCGGCTCCTTCACCCAAAGCGCCTTCGCCCAGAACGTCGGCCTGGTGGCGGTGACCGGGGTGAAGAGCCGCTACGTAGTGGCGACCGGCGGGTTGATTCTGGTCACCCTGGGTCTGCTGCCGGTGATGGGCCGCGTCATCGCGGCGGTGCCGACCTCGGTATTGGGCGGCGCCGGCATCGTGCTGTTCGGCACGGTCGCGGCCAGCGGCATCCGTAGCCTGGCCAAGGTCGACTACCGCAACAACATGAACCTGATCATCGTCGCGACCTCCATCGGCTTCGGCATGCTGCCGATTGCCGCGCCGGCGTTCTACGATCACTTCCCGAGCTGGTTCGCCACGATCTTCCACTCCGGGATCAGCTCGGCGGCCATCATGGCGATCCTGCTGAACCTGATTTTCAACCACTTCACCCTCGGCAACTCGGATCAACAGTCAGTGTTCGTCGCCGGCACCGAGCGGACCCTGCGTCATCAGGATATTGCCGCCTTGAGCGACGGCGATCACTTCGTCGACGGCAAGCTCTTCGATGTGGAAGGTAACGAAATACCGGTGGTTGACGAAGAGGCCCCAGCGGCGGCCGCACACGCGCCAACGCTCACAACCACGGCGCCGAACAGCACCGGCTGATCTCCAGACAGGCTCCTGGATTCGCCACTAACGGGCAGCCATTTGGCTGCCCGTTGTCCTTTGTACCGCCCGGCGCCAGGCCATCCAGGCACTGTGGCGCCGCCTGCCAACGTTAAACGGCAACTTCCAGACAACCGGTACTCAACCGTCGCCAATCGCAGGGTCTAACCCTGACTATCAGACTGCTGCGAGGGCCAGCCCATGCCGACGAACCATCCCGAACTCACCGATCTGCTGCGTCAGGCGCAGACGCTGGACGAACAGCGGCCGACGGCGGACGAGCCCAGCCACCATCGCCAGCCGCTGCCAGCGGTGTTCCAGGCCTTGCAGCTGCACGCCAAGCAGTCGAGTGCCTGGTGCCCGAGACGCGCCGGAGTTGACGCGCCACCGCCACACAACAAGGGCGTTTGAGCTGCCCTGCGGCGGACGCTGTGGCGCCTGCCTGAGCCAGCGCGACTGGCGGGACGCTAGCCCAGCAGGCCTTCTGCATTCAACGCGGCCTGCACTGCCGGACGCTCGCCGACCCGCTGCATAAAGGCTTGCAGCTCACTACAGCCGCTCAAGTCGAGTTTCAGGTGCGGGGCCCAACTGGCGATCACGAACAGATAGGCGTCCGCGGCGGTGAAGACCTCGCCGGTCAGGTACGACTTGCCGCGCAGCTGCTGCGAGACCCAGGCGAACTTCTTCTGCGCGGCGCCGATGAACAGCTCTCTGGCCTCGCCCTGCAACGCCGGATTGAACAGGGCGCCGGCGGTCTTGTGCAGTTCGGAGGTGATGTAGTTCTGCCACTCCATCACCCGGTAGCGCGCCATGTCGCCGGCCTCCGGCATCAAGTCCGGGCGACCCGCCAGGTCGCAGAGGTATTGGCAGATGACTGGCCCCTCGGTCAGCCGCGTGCCGTCGTCCAACTCCAGTACGGGCACCGCGCCCTTGGGGTTGATTCGGTAGAAGTCGATGGTCTGTTCGGTCTCATGCTTGCCTAGATCGACGCGTTCGAGGGCGAACGGCAATCCCGTCTCGTGCAGCACCATATGCACGGCGAGCGAGCAGGCTCCTGGGGTGTAATAGAGTTTCATGGTGAGGGCTCCGCATCATGGCCTGATGGGCGCGGGGGCGGTCGGCATGACGATCGCAAAGGCCTGCGCCTGTTGCTGCCGGCTCAGGCGCGACGACAGCAGCGTCGCCCCCGATACCGGCCCGGTCGCAGGCGACTCGCTAACTGGAAGACACGGCTAAGAACGGCGAGCGCTCGACGACCTACTACAGACAAGCATAGAGCGCTTTCTCCGGCGCACCGGGCCGGTGGGGCCGGAGGCGCCCGGTGCCTGACGAAATGCAGGCATGCGCGGCAGGGGCGAGCAACCGCCCCCACCGACGCAGGGAGCTGGCGATCAGTAGTCGATGACCACGTCGCCCTTGGGTACGCTGCAGCAGGAGAGGATAAAGCCTTCGGCGACGTCCTCGTCGGTGATCCCGCCGTTGTGCTCCATGTCCACGTCCCCGGCGGTCTTCATCACCTTGCAGGTGCCGCAGATGCCCATACCGCAGGCCTTGGGAATGTGCAGACCGAGCTTGGCGGCGGCCGCGTGCACGGTCTCGCCCGGATCGATGCGAATGCTCTTGCCGGTGGCGATGAACTCCACCTGATGCTGGTCGGCCAGCGGCACCGGATCGGCGTCGGCGGCTTCGGCGGCCAGCTCCTTGACCTCCTCGCGCACGTCCGCCGGCGTCGCACCGAAGGACTCCTCGTGATAACGCGACATGTCGAAGCCATTGGCTTCGAGCAGGCGCTTGACCGCGTTCATATAAGGCGTGGGCCCGCAGCAGAAGATCTCCCGCTCCATGAAGTCCGGCGCCATCATGTGCATCATGGCCTGGTTGAGGTAACCCCGGTAACCGGCCCAGGCTTCGCCCAGACCGTGCTTCTCGCAGATGATGTGCAGGCTGAAGTTGTTGATCCGCGCCGCCATGTTTTCCAGCTCGCGGTGGTAGATCACGTCCTTCGGCGAGCGCGCGCTGTGCACGAAGATCATGTCGACGTTGGCATTGGTGTCATAGAACCAACGCGCCATGGACATCACCGGGGTGATGCCGACGCCGCCACTGAGGAACAGCACCTTGTCCGCCGGAAAATCGATGGCGTTGAACAACCCGACCGGGCCGTGTACCGGCAACTCGTCGCCTTCCTTGAGGTTTTCGTGCAGCCAGTTGGAGACCTTGCCGCCCGGCACCCGCTTGATCGTCACCGAGAAGCTGTAGGGCACCGCAGGCGAACTGGAGATGGTGTAGGAACGCATGACCGGCTGGCCGTCGATCTCCAGTTCCAGGGTGACGAACTGCCCCGGTTTGAAGAAGTACAGCACCGGTTGTTCGGCCATGAAACAGAAGGTACGCACATCCCAGGTTTCCTGGATGACCTTGACGCAGCGCACCAAATGGCGGCCATTGCTCCAGGTTTGCGTGGTGATCGGGTTGAGGAATTCGTTCGACATGGTCGTTGCTCTCATGCGCGGCGGCCAAGTGCCGGCCTAGTGCTGCGAATTTTGCGCAACGTCAAATGCAACCACTTACCTGCCAGCGACATCCACATACTTATCGCGACCTGCCGCAGACCCCGCGACTTACCGCGTCGGGAACGGATTCAGGCATGTCGCCCATGGATAAGATTGGCGGCGCGCTCACCGCCACACTCTCCACCAGCCGAAGCCGAATTACCAACGCGCCCGACCATCGCTTCAATGTAGCAATCGCCAGTCGGCAGGCGACATACGAGCGGTCAGTCAAACCGCCTTGCGTAGCAACCGAAACAGCCACTTTTTGCGGCGCTCGCACCGCGAGCCGCCATTGAGGAGTTACCGATGGACGTCACTTCCACCCTGAGCCTGGGCGATCCACTAGAGCCCGCACGCAAGGCCACCGCCGAGATGCTGCAGACCCGCGAGCGCACCTTCTCGCTGCCACAGCCGTTCTATAACGACGAACGCCTGTTCCAGATCGACATGCAGGAAATCTTCCACAAGGAATGGCTGATCGCCGGCATGACCTGCGAGATCCCGGCCAAGGGCAACTACCTGACCCTACAGATCGGCGACAACCCGATCATCATCATCCGCGGCGCCGAAGGCGTGGTGCACGCCTTCCACAACGTCTGCCGCCACCGCGGTTCGCGCCTGTGCACCAGCGACAAGGGCAAAGTGGCCAAGCTGGTCTGCCACTACCACCAGTGGACCTATGAGCTGGACGGCCGCCTGCTGTTCGCCGGCACCGAGATGGGCGCCGACTTCGACATGAAGGACTACGGCCTCAAGCCAGTGCACTGCAAGACCGCTGGCGGCTACGTCTTCATCAGCCTGGCGGAGAACCCGCCGGCGATCGACGAATTTCTCGCCACCCTGGCTCACTACATGGAGCCCTACGACATGGAGAACACCAAGGTGGCGGTGCAGAGCACCATGCGCGAGCAGGCCAACTGGAAGCTGGTACTGGAGAACAACCGCGAGTGCTACCACTGCAGCGGCGCTCACCCGGAACTGCTGAAGAGCCTGCTGGAGTGGGACGACGTCACCGACCCGCGCGCCGACCAAGCGTTCAAGGACCACGTGGCCGAGTCCGCCGCCAAATGGGAAGCCGAGAAGATTCCCTACGCCCACGCCAGCTTCGGCCTGCGTAACCGCATCGTGCGCATGCCGCTGCTCAAGGGCACCGAATCCATGACCATGGACGGCAAGCCGGGCAGCAAGAAACTCATGGGCCGGATCAAGAACCCGGAACTCGGTTCGATGCGCATCCTGCACCTGCCGAACTCGTGGAACCACTGCATGGGCGACCACCTGATCAACTTCACCGTGTGGCCGATCAGCGCCCAGGAAACCATCGTCGTCACCAAGTGGCTGGTGCACAAGGATGCAGTCGAAGGCGTCGACTACGACGTCGCCCGCCTGCGCCAGGTGTGGGATGCGACCAACGAGCAGGACCGTCGCCTGGGCGAAGAGAACCAGCGCGGCATCAACTCCACCGCTTACCAGCCGGGCCCCTACTCGAAGACCTATGAGTTCGGCGTGGTCAACTTCATCGACTGGTACAGCGCCAGCATGCTGAAAAACCTCGGCGCGGCGCCGGCCCCCTACCTGCGTGAAGTCGCGGTGGATTAATCCAGACAGCCAGGCGAGGCCCCGCACCTCGCCCGGCTAACCATTTATGGCCTGCGCCTGCTCGATCAGGCACAAGCCAACCGCATCACACCATGCCCTCTGGGCACACTCGCCTCTTTCCAGGTCAACGGCCCTGGCAAGGGGCATTTTTTTGCCTGTGCCTCAGCGATGTGTTGGCCCAGCTTTTGTAGCCTGGGTTAGCGGCGCTGAGCAGAGGCTGAAAATCAACTGCGGAAATTGCGCGCCGCGTAACCCGCCAAGCGGTTGTCGGCGCACCTCATCTGGCGGGTTACGGCGCAACCGACTGCGCACCAGCAAGTAGCCTGCAGTCATGCGCCTAACCCACCCGAATCATCGCCCTGCATACAGCCTTGTAGCCCGGATGCAATCCGGGGAACGGATGTGCAGCTGCAGGCGCTTGCCGGAT